>JBBIIW010000164.1:0-6782 GCA_037446305.1 Candidatus Rokuibacteriota bacterium | reverse complement strand
CGTGGCCGTCGTCGCCGGCTCCGTCTCGACGCGAGGCGCTTCCGCCGGCTCCTCGGCCACGGCCGCGGGCGCCTCGGGCCGGCGATCGGGGCTGACGGCGCCGGGCTCGAGTCCAGGCAAGGGATCCGCCGGCTCCGCGGCGCATTCGGCGACCGCGTCCGCGCGCTCGGCCAGCTCCAGCTCGTGGCAGTCCACCTCGACCATGGACAGGTGCCCGAGGAGCTCCACGAAGCCCGGGGGGATCTGCTCGGCGACGATCAGCAGCCGCGGGGGCCGGCTGAAGATGAGGCGGGCGTCGGGATACAGACGGCGCAGGTTCTCGGGGAACTGGACGCACCAGATGAAGGCGTCCAGCATGGCCAGCAGCAGCAGCTCGCCGGCCACCGGAGCGACGCCGACGAGGACGAGCCGCTGCTTGGCGTCGCCCGCCACCACGTCCACAACCGTGCGCCCGAGGCGCAAGCCGGTTTCGAGGACTGTCAGACCGGGCTCCAGCGCGGCAAGCTGCTCCGCGACGAAGCCGCGCAGGCGCTCCTGCTCCGTGCTCTGCGATTTCCTGGCGATCAGCGTCATTGCCCTCCCCCTCGTCCCCCGGTTGGTGCCGGCCTGCGGTGTCCGCCTGACACCGGCCTGGCATCCCCATGAGGCAAGCGCGATACCAGATCCGAAACGGCGTTGCGGCGCTCGGTTATGCCCCGAAGTGTCGCGGTCCGGCACCGGGACCCGGAATGTCTTCCGGGGAGGCCTTCCCAGCTCGGGCCGGTCGGCCCTGGCGCGCGGCGGGACGATGAAATCAGGAGTGCCAGACGTGCACGGCCGCTGTCCTCTGCTGCAGATCGCTGCGGGCGCTGCAGATCCTGGTCAGTGACCTCAGCTGGCCCGGGCGGCGGCGTTGCGGGCGCAGACGGCGGCGGCGCCGAGGGCCAGCACAGCCATCGCCGGTGTAGCTCGTACAAGCACGGCTCGCTGGCAGGCCCCTTGCGTCCGACAGCGGAGCGAGACCACGCCAGGGAGGGAGATCATGGTCCTGCGAGCCATATTGATGTGCGCGGCGCTCCTCCTCGGTCCGTTCCTGGGCCCGGGGTGGGGGCAAACGGTGAGTGGCACGGTCATCGGCGTCGAGCCCGGCACCCGGACGATCATCCTGGAGGGCGGGCGGACGGTCGAGGTGACGGGCGACACGCGGCTCATCGTCAACGGCCAGCCGATCGTGCTCGAGAACCTGCAGCCCGGCTCCACGGTGACGATCACCACTTCCGGCACCGACGCGACGGCCCGCCGGACGGTCCGCGGCACGGTGACCGATGTGGACCGCGACGGCGAGGTGACCATCCGGATCGCGGATGGCGACGAGTTCGAGGTCAGGGTGCCGCCGGAGACGGCCGCCCGCCTGAAGCGGGGCGACGCGGTGCAGATGGACTTCTCGTTCACGCCGGGCAACGCTCCGGCCGCATCCCCGGCGACCCGCTAATCGGGCCGCCCGGTCCGGCCGGCCTCGTGAATCGCCGCCCGGCGCCCGGGTCGGCTAGAATCGGGGCACCGTGAAGCCGGGACCGGGCGTGAGACCGCGACGAGACGCCGACGAGGACCTCCTGGAGGACCTGGAGCGCGAGGACGACTCGCTGATCCTCGGCAAGCTGGCGGCCCTGGCCGCGGTGGTCTGGAACCTGCTGCTCCACGACGGGCTCCCGGCCGCGCTGGCCTGGGCCGTCAGCGCCGGCGAGGGCCTCGACGTCTTCTCGGGCTTCATCGAGCCCGACCTGCAGGCGCGGCTGGGCCGCTTCGGCCTGTTCCTCAGCATCGTGGCCGCCATCGTGACCACCGAGAGCGTCACGCGCCTGGTCCGCCCCTTCGGGCTCGGCCATCTCGTGCTCACGCTGGCCTTCGTCGGGGCCGCGCTGTTCCCGTTCCTGGCCGGCCGCCAGCCGTTGCGGCTGGGCTTGACGGCGGAGCAGTCCGGCCTGCTGCTCGCCTACTGCTACCTGGCCCTCAAGGTGGCCGTCGGCATCCTGGTGGGCGCCGTCGTCAGCTGGCTGCTCCTGTCCCATCTGGCGCCGCCGGGGGCGCCGGCGCCCGCCCGCTCCACGACCCGGAAGTGAGCCGGCAGTGCCCGGAACTCCTTGCCACCATTGATTTCCTGAACCCCACGGATTAGGCTAGCGGGCACCCTTCACCGCCGCGAGGCCCTGCCGCGCCGGCGAGCGCTGACATCGAGTGCGAGGAGGCTGACATGGACAACCGTCGCGTCCGTTCCCGGGGGCCCGGGTTCCTGACCATGCTGCTCGTGGTGGGCCTGGCGGCCGTCACGCTCGGCGTGGCCCCGGCCGGGGCCGCCACCTTCCGGGTCGCGGTCGGCATCGACCCGGACACCATGGACCCGGTGCAGCTCACGACCACGACCGTCTCCAACATGATCGACTACGTCGTCGAGAACCTCACCACGATCGACGAGTCGGGCAAGGTCCTGCCCATGCTCGCCGAGAGCTGGACGGTCTCGCCCGACGGCGCGCAGTACACCTTCAAGCTCCGCCGCAACGTCAAGTTCCACGACGGCACGCCGTTCGACGCCAGGGCCGTGAAGTGGAACCTCGACCGCGTCATCGACCCGAATGTCCGCGTGCCCATCCGTGCCTCCTACCCGATCGAGCGGACGGAGGTGGTGGACAGCCACACCGTGCGCGTCGTCCTCAAGCATCCCTACGCCCCGTTCCTGGGTGCCCTGTCGTGGGGCACCTCGGGCATCCTGTCGCCGGCCGCCCACGACAAGCACGGCAACGACTACAAGAACTACTCCCACGTCGTGGGCACCGGGCCCTACGTCTTCAAGGAGCGGCGCAAGGGCGAGAGCATCACGGTGACCCGGCATGAGGGCTACTGGGGCCGCAAGCCGCACTACGACACCGTGGTCTTCCGCATCGTGCCGGAGGCGGCCACCCGGGAGAGCCTGCTGCTGGCCGGCCAGGTGGACCTCATCATCCTGCCGCCGGTGGCCGACCTGCCCGCCCTGCAGCGCAATCCGGCGGTCAAGGTGCTGCTGGCGCCCAGCGACCGCACGATCTTCATCGCGGCCAACACCACCAAGGCGCCGCTGAACGACAAGCGGGTCCGCCAGGCGCTCAACTACGCCGTGGACAAGAAGGCCATCATCCAGAACGTCCTCTTCGGCGCCGCCGACCTGATGGACGCCCCCATGGCGCCGAGCCTCTTCGGCTACTGCAAGGTCGGCCAGTACGAGCCCGACCCGGCCCGGGCCAGGCAGCTCCTGGCCCAGGCCGGCGTGAAGCCGGGGACGAAGATCCAGGTGCTCCACCCGACGGGCCGCTACGTCCAGGACAAGGAAGCCGGGCAGGCGGTGGCCGGGTTCCTCCGCGAGATCGGCCTGGAGCCCGAGCTGCAGACGATGGACTGGCCCACCTACATCCGCACGATCACGACGCCGGCCGACAAGAACACCACGGACCTGCACCTGCTCGGCTGGGCCCCGGCCTTCCTGGACGCGTCCCAGCAGATGCTGCAGTTCCTCAGCACGTACGCGCCGCCCGGGGGCCTGGCCACCAGCTTCTACGCCAACCCCGAGGTGGACAAGCTCCTCACCGCCGCCGAGCGGGAGCTGAACGCCGACAAGCGCAAGGAACTCTACTGCCAGGCCTCCAGGATCGTGTGGGAGGACGCGCCGTGGATCTTCCTGTGGGTCCAGCGCTTCCCCATCGTGCACTCGGCCAGGGTGACCAACGTCTCCTCGCTGCCGAACGAGAAGTTCTACGCGATCTACGCGCGTCCGGCCCAGTAGGCCGCGCACGCGATAGAGGACCGAGGCCATGACCCGCTTCCGCCGCTACCTGGCCCGGCGGGTCGTGGCCTCGGTCGTCACCCTCCTGGGCGTCTCCCTCATCGTCTTCCTGATGGTCCGGGTGCTGCCCGGCGACCCCGCCCGCGTCATCGCCGGTCTCCTGGCCAGCGAGGAGGAGGTCGCCCGCATCCGGGTCCAGCTCGGGCTCGACCGGCCGCTGTACGTCCAGTACGGCATCTTCCTGGGCCGGCTCCTGCAGGGCAACCTCGGCCAGTCGGCGCGCACCTCGCAGCCGGTGCTGGACGAGGTGATGGAGCGGCTGCCGGCCACCATCACCCTGTCGGTGGTCGCGATGGCCATCGCCACGGCGGCCGGGGTCGCGGCCGGGGTGATCGCCGCCTGGCGGCCCTACTCGATCTTCGACTACGCCCTGTCGGCGATCACCCTCTTCGGCGTCTCGATGCCCGTCTACTGGCTGGGCCTGGTCCTGATCATCGTCTTCGCCATCCAGCTGAACTGGCTTCCGGCCGCCGGCTCCGAGCAGCCGGGGGCCATCGTCCTCCCCGCCCTCACGCTGGCGGCCTTCTCGGTCGCCATCGTGGCCCGGATGACCCGGGCCAGCATGCTGGAGGTGCTCGGGCAGGACTACGTGCGCACGGCCCGGGCCAAGGGCCTGGCCGAGGTGCTGGTCGTGGCCCGCCACGGCCTCTGGAACGCGCTCATTCCCATCGTGACGGTGGTCGGGCTGCAGTTCGGCACCCTGCTGGGCGGCGCGGTGCTGACCGAGTCGGTGTTCGGCTGGCCGGGGATCGGGCTCCTCCTGGTGGACTCGATCTTCTCCCGCGACTACGCCATGGTCCAGGGCATCGTCCTGACCTTCTCCACGCTCTTCATCCTGACCAACCTCGCCGTCGACCTGCTGTATGCGTACATCGATCCCCGGATCCATTACGGCTGAGCGGCTGCCCCAGGCACTGCCCGCTCCCCGGCGGGCGGGGCTGGTCCGGGAGGCCTGGCAGCGGTTCCGGCGCCACCGGACCGCCCTCATCGGGCTGGGCCTGCTGGTCGTGCTGGTGGGGCTCTCGCTGGCGGCGCCGCTGCTGACCGGCTACGATCCCGAGCGCCAGAACCTGGCCCGCGCCCTGCGCCCCGCCTCGGCGGAGCACCCCCTGGGCACGGACCACCTGGGGCGCGACATGCTGGCCCGCCTGCTCTACGGCGGCCGGCTGTCGCTGATGATCGGCTTCCTGGCGGTCGCGATGGGCCTGGCCATCGGCGTGCCGCTGGGCGTGATCTCCGGCTTCCGGGGCGGCCTGACCGATCTCGTCATCCAGCGCTTCGCGGACATCCTGCTCTCGTTCCCCGGCTTCCTGCTGGCCATCTCGCTGGTCGCCATGCTCGGCGTCGGCTTGCAGAACGTCATCATCTCGGTCGGGATCACCGGCGTGCCCCAGTTCATCCGGCTGGTCCGTGCCTCGGTGCTGGCCATCCGCGAGCAGACATTCGTGGAGGCGGCCGTGGCCCTGGGCCAGCGGCAGGCCCCGATCATGTTCCGTCACGTGCTCCCCAACGCGCTGGCGCCGGTGATCGTGCAGGCCACGCTCAACCTGGGCTCGGCCATCCTGCTGGCCGCCGGGCTGGGATTCCTCGGCCTCGGCGTCCAGCCGCCGACGGCGGAGTGGGGCACCATGCTGGGCGAGGGCCGGCAGTACATCTTCCGCGACCCGGCGCTGACCACGTTCCCCGGGCTCGCGATCTTCCTGGCGGTGCTCGGCTTCAACCTGTTCGGGGACGGTCTCCGGGACGCCCTCGACCCCCGCATGCGGGCGGTGTGACGGCGTCGCGGTCCTCCCGCGCGCCCGCACGCAGCACGAGCGCCACGACGCCCGTCTCGTAGAGCTCCTCGCCGAGGAAGATCAGGTCGAACAGCACCCCCGCTCCCACGGCGCCGCTGCCGACGCCGACCGCGACCCCGCGCAGGCCGCGGACGAGCCACAGGGACGCGCTCGGGTCGTCAGCCCGACCGAGTCCCCGGGCGATGCGCCGCACTCCCCGGTAGCCGGCCCACCCCGCCCCCAGAAGTCCGAGCACGCCGATCGCCTCACGATCCATGGCCCGCCTCCAGGACCAGCGTGCCGGAACCGGTGCCCCCGGACAATTCCCCGGCCGGGAATGCGCAACGCTTCTCGATCCCCTGGTCGGCACGGAGGAGCAGCGAGGGCGAAAGCACGATATCGAGGGCTCTTGCGGTCTTCTGATTGATGATCAGCTCGAACGTGGGCGGCGGCGCTACCGGGAGGCTGGCCGGAGGGGTGCCCTTGAGGATGCGATCGACGACGTAGGCCGCCCGGCGGTGCATGTCGGCGTAGTTGGGACCGAAGGACATCAGCCCGCCCGCTCCCGGGCCATGAGTGCGAAGGCCCGTTCGAGGTCCTCGACCGTCCGCACGCCGAGGGACAGGACCTTGAGGCCCAGGGCCCGGGACCTGCAGGGGGCTGGCGGGATTCTAGAGGACCGCCACGTGGCTGACGGAAGGCACCACCTCCCGCAGCAGCTCCAGGCGCTTGCCGTCCATTTCCGTCGAGATGGACGTCAGCCCGGTGATGCTCCCTCCCGGCTGGCTCAGCGACGGGCTGCCGTGGAGTTGCCGAGAAACCCGACCCGGTACACCCGGGCCGCGGGCTGCTCGGCTGACGCCGGGGGGCCGGTCGCCGTCACGAGCAGCGCGGCCAGGACGCCCAGCCTGCTGACGATCAGCATGCCCCGTGCGCCTCCGAGGCCCGACGCTCACGGTCGCCAGGCCTGTGCACTCCAGGCGCGCCCCCGCAGGCCGTCAAGGCTCCAACGAGCGTCGTCTCGAAGTGATGGTGCCCCCGGGGTGATTCGAACACCCGGCACGCAGTTTAGGAAACTGCTGCTCTATCCACCTGAGCTACGGGGGCGTGGGCTGGGCTCTGATTCTACCACTTTAGCAGGCGGTGGCCTGTAACTC
>JBBIIW010000163.1:0-6792 GCA_037446305.1 Candidatus Rokuibacteriota bacterium | reverse complement strand
GTGGATCGGGGTGGGCGGCGTGTTCCTGGGGGTGGCGGCGCTGATCCTGGTGCTGGCCGTGATGACCGGCTTCCAGGACTCCATCCGGGACAAGATCATCGAGGCCAACCCGCACCTGCTGGTGTTCACGACGGCCGGCGGGGGGCTGCCGGATGCCGACGCGGTGGCGGCCCGGGTGCGGGAGGTGCCGGGGGTCCGCTCGGCCACGCCGTTCGTGCTCCAGCAGGCGCTGTTCACCAGCGAGAGCGGGGGCGCCCACGGCGGGGTGGTACGCGGCGTGGACGTGGCCACCGAGTCGGTGGTGGCCGATCTGCGGCGGCACCTCCGCTCCGGCAGCGTGGAGCCGGTGGCGGCCGGCGAGGGCGCCGTGCTGCTCGGCGTGGAGCTGGCCCGCACGCTGGGGGTGCTGCCCGGCGACGACGTCACGCTCATCTCGCCCAAGGGCGCGCTGACCGCGGTCGGGATGGTGCCCAGGATGCGGCGCTTCACGGTGGCCGGCACCATCGAGGTGGGCATGTACGAGTACGACGCCTCCATCGCCTACCTGGCCCTGCCGGCCGCCCGCGAGTTCGCCGGGCTGCCCCGCGGGGTGACGGGCATCGAGGTCAAGCTCCACGACCCGTTCGACGCCAGGCGGGTGGGCGCGGACGTGGCCGGCCGCCTGGGGCTCGCCTTCTGGGTCCGCGACTGGATGGACATGAACCGGAATCTGTTCGCGGCCCTCCAGCTGGAGAAGCTCGCGCTGTTCGTCATCGTCACGATCATCGTCCTGGTGGCCGCCTTCGCCATCATCGGGCACCTGGTGCTGCTGGTGGCCGAGAAGCGCAAGGAGATCGGGATCCTCAAGGCGGTGGGCGCCTCCAACGCCAACGTGACCGCGATCTTCTTCACGGTCGGGATGACCATCGGGGTGGTGGGGACCGTGGCCGGGTCCGCCGTGGGGCTGGCCCTGATCTGGGTGCAGAACACCTACAAGATCATCCGGCTGGCCGGGGACGTCTACCAGATCGACTACCTGCTCATGAAGCTGACCTGGCCGGACTTCCTGATGGTGATCGGCGCCACCCTGGCGCTGTCGTTCCTGGCCAGCGTCCTGCCGGCCCGCCGGGCCGGCGCCCTCGCCCCGGTCGACGTCCTGAGATATGAGTGAGCGCATTCTTTCGCCGAACGTCGGGCGCCGGAGCCCGGCGGAGGCGCCCCGACGGCGAGATTCAACGATGCCGTTGGGCACCCGGGAAGTGCCGAACGTCGGGCGCCGGAGCCCGGCGGAGGCGCCCCGACGGCGAGATTCAACGATGCCGTTGGGCACCCGGGAAGTGCCGAACGTCGGGCGCCGGAGCCCGGCGGAGGCGCCCCGACGGCGAGATTCAACGATGCCGTTGGGCACCCGGGAATGAGTGACCCGCTGCTGGCCGGCGAGGACCTGGAGAAGGAGTACCGCACCGGCCCGGAGGTGATCCGGGTGCTGCGGGGGGCGACGGTGGCCATCCGGACCGGGGAAGTCGTGGCGCTGGTCGGCGCCTCGGGAGTCGGCAAGTCGACGCTGCTGCACGTGCTGGGCGGGCTCGACCGCCCGACGGCCGGCCGGGTCGCCTTCGCCGGCGCCGACGTCTACGGCCGGGGGGAGATGGCGCTCGTCCGCTACCGCCGGCACGACGTCGGCTTCGTGTTCCAGTTCTACAACTTGCTGGGCGAGATGACCGCGCTGGAGAACACCATGATCCCCGCGCTGCTGGCCCGCCGGCCGGCGCGCGAGGCGCGGGCGCGGGCCGCCGACGCCCTGGCCGAGGTCGGCCTGGGCGACCGGCTGCACCACCGGCCGGGCGCGCTGTCGGGCGGCGAGCAGCAGCGGGTGGCCATCGCCCGCGCCCTGATGAACGGCCCGCAGGTGATCCTGGCCGACGAGCCGACCGGCAACCTGGATCCGAAGACCAGCGAGGTCATCTTCGATCTGTTCGCGCGGCTGGCGGCCGAGCGGAGGCTGGCCTTCCTGGTCGCCACCCACAACCCCGAGCTGGCCCGGCGCGCCGACCGCGTGTACCGTCTGGTCGAGGGCAAGGCGCGCGAGGTGGCGCCCGGGGAATGACAGCCGACGACGCGCCGTCTTTCCGGCAGGACTTTCGCATGCTTGGGGAGGCGACGGAGAAATCCGTGGCGCGCCCGCAGGCCGTGGGCTATACTGAGACCGACTAACTAGCCGTCGGGGAAAGCGAAATCGGCGTCGAGGCGGATACGGAAAGGGGTGGGTGAGACCAGTGTTTGAACGATTCACCGAGCGGGCGCGGCGGGTCATCATCTTGGCGCGCGAGGAAGCGGGTCGCTTCCGCCACGACTTCGTGGGGACCGAGCACGTGCTGCTGGGTCTGATCCGCGACGGAGAAGGCATCGCGACCGCCGTGCTCCAGCGGCTCGGACTGCGCCTGGAGACCGTCAAGGCCGAGGTCGAGCGCGCGCTGGCCGGGTTCCCCAAGACGCTCACGTTCGGTGAGGTGCCCTTCACCCCCCAGGCCAAGCGCGTCCTCGAGCTGTCCATCGAGGAAGCCCGCCAGCTCGGCCACAACTACATCGGCACCGAGCACCTGCTGCTCGGCCTCATGAAGGAAGGGCAGTCCATCGCCGCCAAGATCCTCGAGTCGCTGGGCGCCCGGCTCGACGAGGTGCGCCAGGAGACGCTGGCCCTGCTCGGCGACCAGTACTATCCCCGGCCCAAGAAGCGCTCGCAGACGCCGGTCCTGGACGAGTTCGCGCGTGACCTCACCCAGCTGGCCCGGGAGGCCAAGCTCGACCCCGTCATCGGCCGCGAGCAGGAGATCGAGCGGGTCATCCAGATCCTGGCCCGCCGCACGAAGAACAACCCCGTGCTGATCGGCGAGCCCGGCGTCGGCAAGACGGCCATCGTGGAGGGACTGGCCCAGAAGATCGTCAACCACGACGTGCCCGACGTCCTCCTCAACAAGCGGCTGCTGCAGCTCGACCTGGGCGCGCTGGTGGCCGGCACCAAGTACCGCGGGCAGTTCGAGGAGCGGCTGAAGGCGGTCATGAAGGAGATCCGGCAGTCGGAGAACGTCATCCTGTTCCTCGACGAGCTGCACACGCTCATCGGGGCCGGCGCCGCCGAGGGCGCCATCGACGCCTCCAACATGCTCAAGCCGGCGCTCTCCCGCGGCGAGATCCAGACCATCGGCGCCACCACCCTTGACGAGTACCGCAAGTACATCGAGAAGGACGGCGCCCTGGAGCGGCGGTTCCAGCCGGTCATCGTCAAGGCGCCCACCGTCCCGGAGGCCATCGAGATCATCCGCGGGCTGCGCCACAAGTACGAGGCGCACCACCGGGTGAAGATCAGCGAGCAGGCCATCATGGCCGCCGTCAACCTGGCCGACCGCTACATCACCGACCGGCAGCTGCCGGACAAGGCCATCGACGTCATCGACGAGGCCTCCTCGCGCACCCGCCTCATGGCCCTCACCCCGCCGCCCGAGGTGAAGGAGATCGAGAAGGAGCTGGAGCGGGTCATCCGCGAGAAGGACATGTACCTGGAGGCGCAGGAGTTCGAGAAGGCGGCCGCCCTGCGGGAGAAGGAGAAGCTGCTCCGCCACCGCGAGGAGGACCTGAAGCGGGAGTGGGAGCGGAACAAGGGCAAGGGCGTCCAGCAGGTCGAGGAGGAGGACATCGAGTTCATCGTCTCTCGCTGGACGGGCATCCCGCTGGCCAAGCTGGAGCAGAAGGAGTCCGAGAAGCTGGCCCGGATGGAGGAGGCCCTGCACCAGCGCATCATCGGCCAGCACGACGCCGTGACCGCCGTCAGCCGGGCCATCCGCCGGTCGCGGGCCGGGCTCAAGGACGCCAAGCGGCCGGTCGGCTCGTTCGTGTTCCTGGGGCCGACCGGGGTGGGGAAGACCGAGCTGGCCCGGGCCCTGGCCGAGTACCTCTTCGGCGACGAGAACGCCCTGATCCGGGTGGACATGTCCGAGTACATGGAGAAGTTCTCCGTCTCCCGCCTGCTCGGCGCGCCTCCGGGCTACGTCGGCTACGAGGAGGGCGGCTTCCTGACCGAGAAGGTCCGGCGGCGCCCGTACTCGGTGGTCCTGTTCGACGAGATCGAGAAGGCGCACCCCGACGTGTTCAACATGCTGCTGCAGGTGCTGGACGACGGCCGCCTGACCGACTCCCTGGGGCACGTCGTGGACTTCAAGAACACGATCCTGATCATGACGTCCAACCTGGGGACCAGCCTGATCGGCAAGCGGGTGACCCCCGGCTTCCTGCAGGAGACCGACGATCAGTCGTACGAGAAGATGAAGGACCGGGTGATGGAGGAGCTCAAGCGGGCCTTCCGCCCCGAGTTCCTCAACCGCATCGACGAGATCGTCGTGTTCCACGCGCTCTCGGCGGAGCACATCAAGCAGATCATCCGGTTGATGATCAACCGGATCAACACGCAGCTGGCCGAGAAGGGGATCGAGCTGGTCCTGACCCCGGCGGCCGAGGACACCCTGGTCGAGAAGGGATACGACCCGACCTACGGGGCCCGGCAGCTCCGCCGGACCATCCAGCGTCACATCGAGGACCCGCTGGCCGAGGCCATCGTGCGCGGCCAGATCTCGGAGAGCGCGCGCATCGAGGTGGACGTCGACGGGGGGAACTTCGTGTTCCGCGAGGCCCAGGGCGCGGACACGCCCCTCGAGCTGGCCGAGCACTAGGCCGTCCGGCCCGGACGAGCCGGACATCGGGTGCGACCCAGGAGGGGCGTGCGTCGCTCCGTCGCGCTGGCGTGCGCGGCCATGCTCCTGGTCGTGGCCCGGGCGCCCGCCAGTGGCCAGCCGGCCCGTCCCATCCTCGTCCGCGAGGTGGCGGTCGAGGGCAACCGCCGGGTCCAGGAGGCGGTGATCCTGGGCCGGGTCCAGACCCGCGTCGGCTCCGTCTTCAGCCCCTCCCAGCTCTCCGAGGACCTGCGCGCCATCTTCGCCCTGGGCTTCTTCGACGACGTCCAGCTCCGGGTGGAGGACTTCGAGGGCGGCGTCAAGGTGACCTTCGTCGTCGCCGAGCGCCCGTTCGTCCGCGACGTGGACTTCTCCGGCAACCGGCGCATCTCGTCCACCGACCTGCAGGAGAAGATCGACCTGCGCCTGGGGAGCGTCTACAATCCGGTGGACGTCCAGCGGGCCCGCCAGCGGCTCCAGGAGTTCTACGAGTCCGAGGGCTACTTCGAGGCCCAGATCACGCCGGAGGTCGAGCGGCTGGCCGAGGGCGACGTGCGGGTCGTCTTCACGATCAACGAGGGACGCCGCATCGCGATCGAGGAGATCCTCATCGAGGGCAACCGGGGCCTGTCCGACGGGCAGATCCGGAAGGTCCTGGCCACCCAGAAGCGCTACTACCTGATCCTGCGGGGCCGGCTGCAGCGCCAGCTGATCGAGGAGGACATCGAGCGGATCGTGGCGCTGTACAACGACCACGGGTACATCCAGGCCCGGGTGGAATCGCACGAGGTCCGGCTGGACCGGGAACGGGCCCGGGTCACCCTCGTCTTCCACGTGGTGGAGGGGCCGCAGTACCGCGTGGGCGAGGTGACCATCACGGGCGTCACCCTGTTCCCCGAGAGCGAGATCCGCCGCCTCCTCCGGCTGAGGCCGGGCGACGTCTTCTCCCGGACCCGGCTCCGGGAGTCGCTGCGGCAGATCACCGACCTCTACAGCACCATCGGCCGGGCCGCGGCCGAGGTCGTCCCCCAGACGGAGCAGGTCCCGGCCGAGTCGCGGGTGAACATCACCCTCGAGGTCCAGGAGGGGCCCGAGGTCTACGTCGAGCGGATCAACATCACGGGCAACGTCCGCTCGCAGGACAAGATCCTGCGGCGGGAGATCCCGATGCAGGAGGGCGACCTCTTCACGCTGCAGAAGCTCCAGCGGGCCCGGCAGCGGCTGCTGAACCTGGGCTTCTTCGAGACGGTCGAGATCACCACCGCGCCGGGGGCCGACCGGACCCGCATCATCGTCAACGTGGCGGTCACCGAGCGCCCCACCGGGCTCTTCTCCATCGGCGGCGGCTTCTCCTCGGTGGACGCCTTCCTGGGCACCGTCGACCTGGCCCAGCGCAACTTCCTGGGACGGGGCTGGGAGGCCACCCTCCGCCTGCGGCTGGGCTCGCGGACCCAGCAGGGCGTGCTGAGCTTCACCGAGCCGTGGCTCTTCGACCGCCCGCTGTCAGCTGGGTTCGATCTGTTCAACCTCCGCCGGGAGTTCACCGAGTACGATTTCAACACCCTGGGTGGCGGCCTCCGGCTGAGCCACCCCTTCGCCGAGTTCTGGCGCTGGCACCTGGCCTACCGGCTGACCCGGGACGAGATCAGCGACCTCGAGGAGGACGTGTCCTCCGCGCTCCGGGACGAGGAAGGCGTGCGGGTGACCTCGCTGATCGCCGGGGCCCTCACCCGCGACAGCCGGGACAGCATCATCGCCCCCAGCCGGGGCGGCTACACGAGCCTGAACGTGGACTTCGCCGGGCTGGGGGGCGACAGCCGGTTCGTGAAGGTGACGGGGACCACCAGCTACTTCAAGCCCATCTGGCTGGGGCACATCCTGTCCGGCCGGCTGGAGGGCGGTTACGGCTTCGGCTGGGCCGACGACCCGCTGCCGCTGTTCGAGCGGTTCTTCCTGGGCGGACCCAACTCGATCCGCGGCGTCAAGTTCCGCCGGATCTCGCCGGTGGACGAGTCGGGCACCCGGGTGGGCGGGACCAGCATGCTCCTGGGCAACCTCGAGTACATCGTCCCGCTGCCGCTCAACTTCC
>JBBIIW010000162.1:0-6803 GCA_037446305.1 Candidatus Rokuibacteriota bacterium | reverse complement strand
GTACGGCGCGCGCGCGATCACGGAGGGCGGCTACCAGTCGGTGCCGAAACTGTCGTTTCCGGGAGAGGCCGCCTTCCCAGGCGGCCCGGATCCTGAACTGCTCGCGGTCGCGCCCTCGCGTGACGGGGGATGCGAACTCGACCCGCTCCAGGCGGCCGGAGTTCTCCAGGACCGGGATCAGCGTCGCGGCCGCCGCGGCCTGCCCCGTCAGCTCGACGCCCTTCGTGTCCAGCGAGACCAGCGTGAGCCAGGCGTCGTTGGGCAGCAGCTCGGTCAGCTCGAGGAGGACCGGCAGGGGCCGCACGCTGTTGGCCTCCAGCGATTCGATCGTGGCCAGCAGCCGGCGCGTGCGCTCCAGCTCCTGGAGCACCGCCTCGGCGGCCCGCACCTCGGCGTCCATCTGCGCGATCCGGCGGTTGACGTCGGCCAGGCGGCGGGAGTCGCGCACGCCGGGGGCCAGCATGGCGACGATGGCCAGCACGACCGTGGCCGCGGCCAGCCCCGCCGTCACCAGCTGCGCTCTGGTGAGCCGGCGAGGCCTCAGCGCGGGCGGCAGCAGCTCGAACGGCCGCCACCGGCCGCCGACCGCGGTGGCCAGGGCCAGCTCGAGCGCGCCGCGCGGCGTCTCCTCGATGGCGTCCAGGAGTCGCCGGGCCCGGGGCGTGTAGGGCGGGTCGGTGACGGGGACACCCAGCTCCTGCAGCGCGGCCGGCAGCTCGGCCGGCAGGTCTCCCGAGACCCACACGGCCTCGGCCTCGGTCCACCGGGTGACGGAGAACGAGCGCCGGATCTCGCCGACCAGGGCCGCCGGGTCGCCGGCGGGCAGGCTGCGGCTCAGCACGATCGTCCGGTTCTGGAGGAAGAGCAGCTCGACCGTCTCGCCCACACCGTGGACCCAGACGATCCGGCCGCCGGCGCGCCGCGGGACGAGGGCCGGCAGGTTGTGGACGCCGACCGTCAGCGACAGGGGGCGCAGCCGCAGGCTCTCGGCCACGCGGAGCGCGGCGTCCACGGTGCGGCGGTCGGCGGCGGTGATGACGACCTGACGGTCGCCGGGCGCCGACCGGCCGCCGGCCGCCGGCGCCGGCAGCGGCAGGAAGTCGAAGACGGCGTCCTCGACAGGGAAGGGGACGTGGCGTTCCAGCTCGAAGGCGACCATCTGGCCGATCTCACCGTCCACGGCCGGCAGGTCGATGGGCTTCACGCTCACGCCGGCCCTGGGAAGCGCCAGGGCCACGGCCCGGGGGGCCAGGCCCCGCCGATCGAGCTCGGCCCGGAGGGCGTCGGCCGCGTTCTCGGCCTCCACGACGAAGGCCTCGACCCGGTGGCCGCGGACGGCGGTGACGACGAGCCGGTTCCCGAGGAGGAGAACCGCCAGCCTGAGCAGTTCGATTCTCACTGGGCCCTCAGATTACGCCGAAGGGCAGACGAGGCGCAAATTATTGTAGTACTTGCAAAGATGCCCGGTCAGGGCCTTGCGGATCACCGCACTGGGGACCACTCCAGGACCACGGTCGGCCGGGCCTGGTTGTCCGGGCGCCGCTGCACGATGGCGGTGATCCGGGCCTGGGGCTGGCCGTCCACCAGACCCTCGGCCTCGATGCGGAAGGTGCGGGAGCCCGTGATCAGACCGCGACCGCTGAAGCGGGGCGGGACGGTGAAATACGGGGTCTGGCGGCGGGCCTGGAGGATCTCGACGATCTCGGCCTCCGACAGGCCGAGGGCGCGGAGCACCGGGGCGCTGGCCGTGTTCAGGTTGATCTGTCCGGGCGTCTTCACGGTCGTCAGGTCGCCGAGCCCCGGGCGCTCCCCGGTGCCGTGGAAGAGCGCCGGCGTCACCCCCCGGATCTGCAGCAGCTCGTTCAGGGACTCGAGATTCCCGTTGCGGGCCCGGTACGGCACCGGCAGCGTCAGGTAGTGGTCGTCGCTCTCGGCGCCGTTGAGGCGGTGCTCCTCGTTGGGGTCGCGCCAGTCCTGGATCGAGTCCACCACGACGTCGCGCTCGCTCTTGGGCAGCCCCAGCGCCTGGAGCAGGCGATCCACCCGGTCGGGGGGGGAGGTGTTGAGGTTCAGGCGCGCCTCCTCGTCGGTCAGGCGGTAGGAGAAGGCGCCGGCCGTCCCCAGGGGGACCGCGGTCCGGGCCAGGCGCGGCACGGGCCGCCCGTCGCGGCCGTAGAAGGTCAGGAGCCCATCCTCGCCCAGCGCCACGTAGACCCCGGGGCCGGCGATCTCGCGCATCGCCTGCTCGACCGCGGCCTCGGCCAGGTGCGTGGCGACGATCGAGGCCTTCCAGCCTCGCACGGCGGAGGCCTCCAGACGCATGGAGTAGGCGAACTCGGCGCCCACGACCCCGAGGAGGCCCATCACCAGCAGGACGGCCACCAGGGCGAAGCCCCGCTCGGGGCCGCGGGCCGGGCCGAGGGCGCTCACGGTCGCACCGTGTGGAGGGCGACGGTGAGCGGGAGGCGCACACCGGGGCCGGTGTCCCGGGTCGTGCCGACCTCGATGCGGACGGCCCGCGGCAGCTCGCGCTCGGCCTGGGCGTCCCACTGGTCCCTCCAGGCGCCGCGCTCGTCGAGGTACTGGAAGCGCAGCCGCTGCACGCCGCCGTCGCGGAGCACCACCGCCGCCTCGCTGAACGGGTCCCGGTTCGGCATCACTCGCTGGCGGACGACGAGCCCGCCGCCTTCCCCCGCCTCGATGCCGAGCACGACGGCGGTGAATGCCGCCGGGACGGCGGCCGGAAAGGCGGCGGAGCGGGTGACGAACTCCAGGCGATCGGCCTCGCCCCGGAAGAGGATGACGGGCTCGGGCGCCGGCCCGAGGGGCGCCCGGTACGGATAGGCCCCGGCCAGGGCCCGGCTGAGGACGACGGCCACGCTGCGCGCGTGCTGGTGAGCCTCGGCGCGGTCCTCGGCACGCGTCCACGCCGCCACCGCCACGCGCAGGCCGCCGAAGGCGACCACGAGCAGGGAGCCGACGATGGCCAGGGCGATGACCAGCTCGAGCAGGGTGAAGCCGCGCTGCCCGCCGGCGCGCATCAGCGGGAAGGCTCCTCCGGCGCGTCGGCGGGCTCCTGCTGGCTGGCGGGCACCAGGCGGAGCGTGGCCAGCTCGACCTGGCGCTGCCGGTCCCACTGCACGGTCACGACCACCTCGTAGACGCGCCAGAGGGGGATGGTCCCCGGGGGGGCCAGGTCGGGCGTCTCCTGGAGGCGAACCCGGCGCTCCCACCGGAACTCGCCCTCGGTCCCTTGCTCCTGCCCTTCCCGGGGGGTGAGGACCTCGCGCGCCTTGAGGTCGGCGACCAGCATCGCCTGCTGGTGGTCCCCGGCGGCCTTGAGCAGGCGCAGGCCCTGGGCGACGCCCTGGATGGACGCCACGACCGCCAGGCTGAGGACGGCCAGGGCCACCAGCACCTCCAGGAGGGTGAACCCGGCCTGCGCGCGGCCGCTCACAGGCGGGCGGTCCTCACCCGGCCGGTCAGCGCGTCCACCGTCACCCGGTAGCGCACGGCGCCTCGCTGCAGGCGGAAGTGCCCCCCGCTCGAGATCCCGTGGGGCTCGAACCGCACGGTGAGCGCCGGCGGCGGGCTGGCCTCGATGACGAGGTCCGGCGCCAGGCCGCGCGACTCCCGGACCTCGTCGGTCCCGGCGACGATGGTGAGACGGTGACGGTCCGGGTCCACCACCAGCGTGTGGGGCCGGCCGCTCGTGATGGCCTGCTCGCGGGCGTGCCGCAGCATGGCGGCCAGCCGGGCCACCTCGGCCCGGGTGCGCAGGGTGTCGGTGCTGCGGCCGACGGCGGGCGCCACGACCGCGATCGCCAGCGCCAGGACCAGCAGCGTGACGGCCAGCTCGACCAGCGTGAAGCCGCCGTCGGGGCGCCGGACGGGGGGCCGCGGCCCCCCTCGATCGGCTAGCGGCTGGCGACCTCGCCCCACGAGGTCACGTCGGCGTTCTCGCCCTCGCCGCCGGGGGCGTTGTCGCCGCCCTCCGTCCACAGGTCGTACTCGCCGTGCTGGCCCGGGCAGCAGCGGTACTTGTACGGGTTGTTCCACGGGTCCAGCGGCGGCGGCTTCTTGAGGTAGGGGCCGTTCCAGTTCGGGGCGTTGCCCGGATTCTGCCAGAGGGCGTTGAGGCCCTGCGCGGTGTCGGGGTAGCGGCCCAGGTCGAGCCGGTAGTGATCGAGGGCCGCCCCGAACAGCTCGATCTGGGCCCGGGCCGCAGCCTGCTTGGACTGGCCGACCTTGCCCCACAGGCGCGGGCCGACGAGCCCGACCAGGAGGCCCAGCACGATGATGACGACCAGCAGCTCCACCAGCGTGAAGCCGGCCTGATCGGCGAGGAGGCGGCGCAGCCGCCCGGGACCGCGCGCCGGCCGCGTGGCCCGGCCACCGGTCGGCTCCCGTGGGGGCGCGCCGCTCACAGCGCGACCTCGTTGATGGAGAAGATGGCCATGAGCATCGCCAGGACGATGAAGGCCACCACCACGCCCATGACCAGGATGATGGCCGGCTCCAGCAGGCCGATGATCCGCCGCAGCTCGGTGCGCACGTCGTTCTCGTACGTCTCGGCCGTCTTCAGCAGCATCTCCTCCAGTCGGCCCGTCTCCTCGCCCACCCGCACCATGTGCACGGCCAGGGGCGGGAACAGGGCGTGCTCGGCCAGGCCCGAGGCCACCGTGGCCCCGCGCCGGACGGTGTCGCTCAGGCGCTCCACGGCCCGGCCGACGACCTGGTTCGACATCATCTCGCCCACCACGGCCAGGGCGCCCAGCACCGGGACCCCGCTCTTGAGCATCGTGCCCAGCGTGCGGGCGAAGCGGGCCGTCTCCACCTTCATCGCCAGCGGCCCCGCCAGCGGCAGGCGCAGCAGCAGCCGGTCCCAGGCCAGGCGGCCCTCGGGGGTGCTGGTCCACACGCGCCAGCCCAGCACGGCGGCCAGCACGGCCAGCAGCCCCACCCACCAGTGTTCGCGCACGGCCGTGCTCACCGTCAGGAGCACCTGCGTGGGCAGGGGGATGGCCTGGTCGAAGTCGGCGAAGATGCTCGTGAAGCGGGGGATGACGAACGTGAGCAGGAAGATCACGGCGGCCGCGCCCACGGCCGTCACCACCACGGGGTACGCCAGCGCCGAGATCACCGCGTCGGTGAAGGCCGCCCGCGCCTCGAGGAACTCGGCCAGGCGCCGCAGGGTCACTTCCAGGACGCCTCCCTTCTCGCCGGCCCGGACCATGTTGATGTAGAGCCGCGAGAACGGCCGGGGGTGGTGCTTGGCCAGCGCCTCGCCCAATGACGCGCCGCCGCGCACGCTGCGCAGCAGGTCGGCGACGATGACGCGCAGCCGCGGGCTGGGGGCCAGGTCCTGCAGGATGCCGAGGGCGCGGTCCAGCGGGATGCCGGCCTCGAACAGGGTGGCCAGCTGCTGGGTGAACGCCAGCAGGTCGCGCTGGCGCACGCGGGCCGAGCCCCCCAGGCTCAGCGACCAGGGACGCCGCTCGGCGTGGGGGACGACGCGGATCGGGTAGTACGCCTCGCGGTGCAGGCGCTCGATCACCGCCCGGGCGTCGGCCGCCTCCATGACGCCGTCGATGGTCTGCCCCCGGCGGTCGGCGGCGCGGTAGACGAAGACCGGCATGCCGTCAGGCGTCTTCCTGGGTGACGCGCAGGACTTCCTCGACCGTGGTCACGCCGGCCAGGGCCTTGGCCCAGCCGTCCTGGCGCAGGGTGCGCATGCCCTGCTCGACGGCCAGGCGGCGGATCTCGCGGCTGGAGGCCCGGCGCAGGACCAGGCTGCGGACCTCCTCGGTGATCGGGAACAGCTCGTAGATCCCCGTGCGGCCCCGGTAGCCCGTGCCCCGGCACTCCTCGCAGCCCCGCCCCCGGACCAGCGGCGTGCCCGGCGCCGCCCGCACCCCCAGCGCCTCCAGGTCGGCCCCGCTGGGCATGTCCGGCACCCGGCAGGCGCCGCAGACGCGCCGCACCAGCCGCTGGGCCAGCACCGCCTCCAGCACCGAGGCCACCAGGTAGGGCTCGGCCCCCATGTCCTGCAGGCGCGGGATGGCCCCCGGCGCGTCGTTGGTGTGCAGGGTGGAGAAGACCAGGTGGCCGGTCAGCGCCGCCTGGATGGCGATCTCCACCGTCTCCAGGTCCCGGATCTCGCCGACCAGGATCACGTCCGGGTCCTGCCGCACGATGTGGCGCAGGCCGGTGGCGAAGGTCAGCCCGATCTTGGGCTTGACCGGGATCTGGTTGACCCCCTTGAGCTGGTACTCGACCGGGTCCTCCACGGTGAGGATCTTGCGCGCCGGCGAGTTGATCTTGTCCAGCGCGGCGTACAGCGTGGTGGTCTTGCCCGAGCCGGTGGGGCCGGTGACCAGGATGATGCCGTGCGGGCGCTGGATGAGGGCCTCCAGGCGGGCCAGGATGTCGGGGGCGAAGCCCAGGCGCTCCAGCGGCAGGAACACGCTGGCGCGGTCCAGCAGCCGCATGACGATGGACTCGCCGTGCACGGTGGGGATGGTGGAGACCCGGATGTCCACGCGCCGGCCCGGCAGCGCGACCCGGATGCGGCCATCCTGGGGCAGGCGGCGCTCGGCGATGTTCAGCTCGGCCATGAGCTTGATGCGCGAGGTCACGGCGTCGCGCAGCCGGCGGGGCGGCGCCTCCTGGTCGAACAGGATGCCGTCGATGCGGTAGCGCACCCGCAGCGTGTCCTCGAACGGCTCGATGTGGATGTCCGAGGCCCCGGCCGCGATGGCGTTCTCGATGAGCAGGTTGACCAGCCGCACCACCGGCGCCTC
>JBBIIW010000161.1:0-6824 GCA_037446305.1 Candidatus Rokuibacteriota bacterium | reverse complement strand
CGACGCAGGCGTCCGTCCGCAAGCGGTGCCCCAGGGCATCCACCAGGCGCAGGCCGAACACGACCGCCACCCGGCCGGGCGGCGCCCCGGCCTCGACGCTGGCCAGGGCCCGGACCAGCAGGCCGTAGACGGCCGGCTGGGCGTCGCGCTCGGCCGTGAGGCGGCCGACGCACTCGGCCATCCAGGCTCCGTGGCTCAGACGTTCCAGGTCGCCCCGCACCCGCTCGAAAGGCCGGAGCACGTCGAAGTGGTCGACCCGGACCAGCTCGCCCCGCCCGCCGTCGAAGAAGACCAGCTCGCCCAGCGTCAGCAGCTCGAGGGCGCCCGTGAAGCGGGAGCGGACGCGGCGGGCCGCCCGCGCCACCCCCCGGATCTTGCCGTACTGCCGGGAGAAGAAGGTCACCACCCGATCGCTCTCGCCGAGCGGCAGGCTGCCCACGACCACGGCCGCCGTCTTGCCGAGCATGCTACGAGGTCAGCAGGAAGCCGAACTCGCGCAGGGCGCGCGGGTCCTGGCGCCAGCCCGGGCGCACCTGGACGGTCAGCCCCAGGAAGACCTTGATCCCGAAGAAGCGCTCCAGCTCCTGACGGGCCGCGGTGCCGATGCGCTTGAGCATCTGGCCCCCCTTGCCGATCAGGATGCCCTTCTGCGAGTCGCGCTCCACGAAGACCGTCGCCCGGATGTCCAGGCGCGGCGGCGTCTCGCGCTCGACCAGCTCGTCCACCCGCACCGCCACCGCGTACGGCACCTCCTCGTGGGCCAGGTGGAACACCTGCTCGCGGATCACCTCCGCCACGTAGAACGTCTCCGGCTGGTCGGTGCTCACGTCGGCGGGGAAGTACGGGGGGTGCTCGGGCATGGCCGCCACGATGAGATCCAGCAGCCGGTCGCAGCTCGTGCCATCGAGCGCCGAGACGGGCAGGATCTGCTGGAACGGGTAGGCGTTCCGCCAGGCGTCGATCAGCGGCAGGATCCGGCTCTTGGGCTCCACCGCGTCGACCTTGTTGAGCACGCAGAAGGCCGGGCCGCCCGCGCGCTGCAGCGCCGCCACCACCAGCGGGTCCGGGTGGACGCGGTCCGTGGCATCGACGATGGCGCAGGTGAGGTCCACGCCCTCCAGCGCCCGCTCGGCGGTCTTCACCATGAACTCGCCCAGCCGCCCCCGGGGCGGGTGCAGCCCGGGGGTGTCCACGAAGACGACCTGGGCCCCGGTCAGGTTGCGGATGCCGGTGATGCGGTTCCGCGTGGTCTGGGGTCTGGGGGACACGATGGCCAGCTTCTCGCCGACCAGGCGGTTCAGCAGCGTCGACTTCCCGGCGTTGGGACGGCCGATGAGCGCGACCAGGCCGCTGCGGAAGGGAGCGGCGCCGCCCGGACGGCCGGCGTCAGCCATGGAGCAGCCCCCGCCACAGCCGGTCCGGCACTGGACGTCCCGCCCGGCTCAGGATCTCCCGGGCCCGCTGGTGCATGAGGCCGGCCTCGACCGGGTCGCGGTCGTCCCAGCCCACCAGGTGGAGCACCCCGTGAGTCACCAGCAGGTCCAGCTCGGTGGCCAGCGGCACGCCCACCGCCCGCGCCTGCCGGGCCGCCGTCGGGATGGCGATCACGACCTGCCCCACCAGGGGACCGGCCTCGGGGATCTCCAGGGGAAAGGCGAGCACGTCGGTCCGCCGCCGGATGCCCCGGAAGGCGGCGTTGAGGGCCCGCATCCGCGCATCGTCGACCAGGAGCAGCTCGACGACGCCGCCGGGCCGGCCCAGCGCGGCCAGCGCCCGGTCAGCGGCGCGGGCCAGGCGGGACGTCCCGGCCCGCCACCCCGACTGGTTGTCCACCACGCACGGCATCTACTCGGCGGCGCCGGACCCCGACGTCTGCACCGCCGGTGCCGCCTGCTCGCCGGCGCCGGCGGCGACGGGCGGCTGGGCCGCCGGCGCGGCGGCGGCGGCCGTGGCCGCGCCGTGCGCGTCGTAGGCCCGGATGATGGCCGAGACCAGGTGATGCCGCACGACGTCCTGGTCGTCGAAGTACACGAAGGCGATCCCCGGCACGTTCCTGAGGATCGCCTGGACCTCGATCAGGCCCGAGCCCCGCGACGCGGGCAGGTCGACCTGGGTGATGTCCCCGGTGATCACCATCTTGGAGTTGAACCCGAGCCGGGTCAGGAACATCTTCATCTGCTCCACGGTCGAGTTCTGCGCCTCGTCGAGGATGATGAACGAGTCGTTCAGGGTCCGGCCGCGCATGTAGGCCAGGGGCGCCACCTCGATCGCCCCCTTCTCCATCAGCGTGGTGACCCGCTCGGCGTCCAGCATGTCGTAGAGGGCGTCGTACAGCGGACGCAGGTAGGGGTGGACCTTCTCGTAGATGTCGCCGGGCAGGAAGCCCAGCCGCTCGCCCGCCTCGACCGCCGGCCGGGTCAGGACGATGCGCGCCACCTCCCGCTTCATGAGGGCGTTGACGGCCATGGCCACGGCCAGGAACGACTTGCCGGTGCCGGCGGGGCCGATGGCGAAGACCATGTCGTGGCTGCGGATGGCGTCCACGTACCGCTTCTGGCCCGCCGTCTTGGGCGCGATCCACTTCTTGCGGGACGGCACGGCGATGGCGTCGGCGAACACGCCCTTGATGTCCGCGTCGTCGTCGTCGGCCACCATGCGAGCGGCGGCCCGGACATCGGCGCTGCGGAGCGGAGCGCCCGAGCGGACCACCTCGGCCAGCTGGGTCAGCGCGCGCTCGGCCTTCCGGACCTGCCGCTCGTCGCCCTTGACCATGAAGTCGTGGCCCCGGGCCACGATCTGGACGTCCAGCGCCCCTTCCAGGGTCCGGAGGTGGTCGTCGTTGCGTCCGAGGAGCGGCAGGAGGTCCACGTCGGGAGCCAGCGAGATGCGGCGGGTGACGATGACGTTGCTCAACGCGTCAGGGTGTCCTCTCCGAGTCTACCACGACGACGATCCCCAGCTCCCGGAGCTGGGCAGGGCTCGCCGGGGCCGGAGCCTCCGTCATCGGGTCGGCGCCCTTCTGGGTCTTGGGGAACGCCATCACCTCGCGGATGGAATCCTCGCCGGCCAGGATGGCCGCCAGCCGGTCGAGGCCGAAGGCGATGCCGCCCATGGGCGGCGCCCCGAACTCGAGGGCGTCGAGCAGGAACCCGAACTTGGCCCGGGCCTCCTCCTTGCCGATGCCGAGCAGGTCGAAGACGCGCTGCTGGACGGCCTGCTGGTGGATACGGATCGAGCCGCCCCCCGCCTCCTGGCCGTTGATCACCAGGTCGTAGGCCTTGGCCAGCACGGCGCCCGGCTCGCTCTCCAGCCTGGGCAGATCGTCGTCGCGCGGCGCCGTGAAGGGGTGATGCATGGCCTGCCACCGCCGCTCCTCCTCGCTCCACTCGAGCAGGGGGAAGTCCACGACCCACAGCACGGCGAAGCGATCGCGGGGGATGAGCCCGTGGCGCTCGGCCAGCTCGACGCGGAAGCGCCCCAGCACGGTGCTCGCCAGCCGGCCGGCGTCACCGACCAGCAGCAGCAGGTCACCCGGCCGGGCGCCGGTGGCGTCGAGGAGCGCCGCCCGCAGGGGCTCCAGGAACCGCGCGACCGGCGACTGCAGGCCGCCATCGGTCACCTTGACCCAGACCAGCCCCCTGGCCCCCCAGGTCCTGGCGGCGGCCACCAGGTCGTCGGCCTCCTTGCGGCTCAGCCCGCCCGCCCCCGGCACCCGGAGGGCCTTGACGGCCCCGCCCTGGGCCACCACCTGCGCGAAGGCCTGGAACTCGCCCCCGGCGAACAGCCGGCTCAGATCGGCCAGCTCGAGGCCGAAGCGGAGGTCGGGCTTGTCGGAGCCGTACCGGTCCATCGCCTCGGCGAAGGTCAGGCGCGGGAACGGCCGGGGCAGGGTCACGCCCTTCACGCGCCGGAAGATCTCGGCCACCATGCCCTCGATCAGCGGCAGCAGGTCGTCCCGGTCGAGGAACGACGTCTCGATGTCGATCTGGGTGAACTCCGGCTGGCGGTCCCGGCGCTGGTCCTCGTCCCGGAAGCACCGCACGATCTGGAAGTAGCGGTCGAACCCCGCCACCATCAGCAGCTGCTTGAACAGCTGCGGCGACTGGGCGAGGGCGTAGAACAGGCCCCGGCTCAGCCGGCTGGGGACCAGGAAGTCGCGGGCCCCCTCGGGCGTGGTGCGGACGAGGAACGGGGTCTCGACCTCCAGGAACCCCTGCCCGTGCAGGTAGTCGCGCGTGGCCCGGCAGACCGCATCCCGGAGGGCCAGGTTGCGGTACATGCGCGGCCGGCGGAGATCCAGGTACCGGTAGGTGAGCCGGGTCAGCTCGTCCACCTCGGTGTCGTCCTCGATCGGGAACGGCAGCGGCCGGGCCTCGTTCAGGATCCTGACCTCGCTGACCTGCACCTCGATCTCGCCGGTGGCCAGCCTCCGGTTCTCGGTGCCTTCCGGCCGCCGGGCCACCACCCCCTGCACCGCCACCACGTACTCGGCGCGGATCCCTTCGGCCTTGGCGTGGGCCGCCGCGCTCCCGGCCGGGTTGAAGACGCACTGGGTCAGGCCGGTCCGGTCGCGCAGGTCCACGAACACCAGGCCGCCGTGGTCGCGGCGCCGGTGCGCCCACCCCATGAGCGTGACCGTGCGGCCGGCGTCACCGGCCCGCAGCTCGCCGCAGCCGTGCGTCCGTCGCCAGTCCCCCAGCGGCTCGCTCACCGTCCGTTCCTCCTCACCCCGCATCCTCGGGGGCCGCGCCCGGGCGCTCCAGCGGGTGCACCACCGGCGCCGCCGCATCGCCGCGGAGCACGGCGTAGTGCGAGAAGCCGTGCGCGGCCAGCTCGTCGAGCTGGCGGTGCATGTTCCTCCGCTTCGGCTCCAGGGAGACCACCGCGTTCCCCTTCCGGAGCTCCCGGGCCGCCTGCACGAGCGCCGGCAGCGACACCCCGGTCTCCTCGTAGAGGACGGCGATCCTCGTCCCCGTCAGGCCACTGCCGGCCAGCAGCCGCTCCCGCTGCTGCCGGAAGGCGGGAGACTGGAGAATCGCCACCAGGCGCTCGAATCCGATCGAGAACCCACTGGCCGGCACCTCGCGGTCGATGATCCGGCCGATCATCCGGTCGTAGCGTCCGCCGCCGGCGATCGAGCCCGGGGCGGCGGCGTGCGAGATCTCGAACACCGGGCCCGTGTAGTAGCCCATGCCGCGCACGAGCGCGGGGTCGAAGTCGACGCGGTAGCGCCCGGCCGCCACCTCCCGGGCCACCGCCTGGATGTCGGCCAGCCAGCGGAACCCGTCCGCCGTCTCCGGGTCGAGCCGGCCCAGGAGCGCCCGCAGGGCCTCGAGCCCGCCCTCCGGCCGCCAGCCGTGGAGGAACGCCTGGAACCGGGCGATGGCCGCCTCGTCATGGCCCCCGGCCCGCAGCTCCGCGACGACGCCCTCCACGCCGACCTTGTCGAGCTTGTCGAAGGCGATGAAGAACGAGGCCTGCCGGGCCGGCTCGACGCCCAGGTACCGGGCGATGCCGGCCAGGATGCGCCGGTCGTTGAGGCGGACGCGGAGGCCGCCCAGGCCGAGCGCCAGGAGCGCCTCGCAGGTGGCGCCGATCAGCTCGATCTCGGCGACCGGCGTGCCGAGGCCCAGGATGTCGATGTCGCACTGGGTGAACTGCCGGAACCGCCCGCGCTGCGGCCGCTCGGCCCGCCAGACGGGACCGACCTGGATGGCCTTCAGCGGCTGCGGCAGCCGCGCGTGGTTCTCGGCGTAGTACCGGGCCAGGGGCACCGTCAGGTCGAACCGCAGGCCGAGGTCGGCCAGCTCCGCCCCCGGCGTGCCGAGGGCCTGGGCGAGCTTCTCGCCCCGCTTGAGGACCTTGAAGATCAGCTTCTCGTTCTCGCCGGCGTCGCTGCCGGCCAGGAGACTCAGGCTCTCCAGCGCCGGGGTCTCGATGCGGCGGAAGCCGTAGCTGCGATACACGCGCAGGATCTCGGCGATGGCGGCGTCGCGCAGCTCGACCTCGGCGGGAAGGATGTCCCGCATGCCGGTCGGAGGGCTCGTCCGCCTCGTCACCGCCACAGCTCGCCCAGTTCGATCGTGAGTCCCGGGAACAGGAAGGGCGTGAAGACATCATCGCCACCGACCGCAGCCACCAGCTCGTACCGGCCTTCGCGCAGCTCGAAGCCCTCCAGCGTCCGGGCCTCCGGGTCCACCAGCCAGTAGTGGCGCACGCCGTAGCGCGCGTAGGCATTCATCTTGGCCACCCGGTCCCGGTGCCTCGTCCCCGGCGAGAGGATCTCGATGATCAGGTCGGGCGCGCCCTCCACCGCCCGGTCGGTGACGATGGCGCCCCGCTCGGCGGAGACGAACACCAGGTCGGGCACCACGACCGTCCGCCGGTCGAGGATGACGTCCACCGGCGCGATGAAGACCTCGCCCACCCCCCGTGCCCGCACGTGGCCGTCGAGGATCACGTGCAGCCGGCCCACCAGGCGCTGATGGGCGATGCGCGGCGAGGGCTCGCTGAAGAGCCGCCCCTCGACGACCTCGTACCGCAGGCCGTCGTCCGGCAGGGCGCAGTAGTCCTCGTAGGTCAGCCCGCCGCTCACCGGTCCCGCGGGGTAGCGCGCACGGCTCTCGCTCATGGGCCCGGGTCTCCCGCGTGACTCGACGCCGCTATCACCACAGCTCGCCCAGGTCGATCGTGAGTCCCGGGAACAGGGAGGGCGTGAAGGCCTCGTCGCCCCCGACCGCCGCCACCAGCTGGTACCGGCCCTCGCTGAGCTGGAACGCCTCCAGGGTCTTCGCGTCCGGGTCGACCAGCCAGTAGTGGATCAC
>JBBIIW010000160.1:0-6825 GCA_037446305.1 Candidatus Rokuibacteriota bacterium | reverse complement strand
TCTTAGCGGCCCTGACAGCCTGCGGCGTCGCGGCGGGCGCAGCGCAGGCGCAGACCTTTCCGACCAAGACTGTGACGCTGATCGTCCCGGCCGCGCCCGGCGGCCATGCACGCGCGCCCCGCGTAGCGCCCCCGCTGGCCTCTCCCTGCCGGCGCCCCGCGCCGGTTGACCGGTAAGTGGCGACGGCTTAGAGTGTTTCCGCGTCACTGCGGGGAACCCATGACCGGAAGGGAGGACCAGCCCATGGCTGTCAGTCGCCGCTCGTTCCTCAGGACCACCGGCATCGGCGCGCTGGCGGCGGGCGTCGGCGTCGGCCTGCCCCATCGCGCGCTCGCGCAGCGCAAGAAGCTCCGGATCCTGCAGTGGGTCCACTTCGTGCCTGCCTACGACGAGTGGTTCAACAAGAAGTACGTCGTGGAGTGGGGGCAGAAGAACGACACCGAGGTGACCGTCGACAACATCGGCATCGCCGGGATCAGCGCCCGGGCCTCCGCGGAGATCTCGGCCCAGAAGGGCCACGACCTGTTCCTGTTCAACTGGCCGCCCCCATCCTCCGAAGAGCAGACCGTGGACATGAAGGACGTCTACACGGAGCTCGAGCGGAAGTTCGGCAAGCCGATCGATTTGGCCGTCAAGAGCACCTACAACCCGAAGACGAAGAAGTACTTCGCCTTCTCGCCGTCCTTCACGCCCGACCCCGTCAACTACCGGCAGGATCTCTTCGCCCAGGTCGGCATGCCCAACGGGCCGCGGACGTGGGACGACGTGCGGGTCAAAGGGGCCGAGGTCAAGAAGAAGTTCGGCAACCCGGTGGGCATCGGGCTGGCCAACGAGATCGACACCGGCATGGCCATGCGGACGATCATGTACGCCTTCGGCTCCCACGAGCAGGACGAGGCCGGCAACCTGGCCCTGAACAGCAAGGAGACGCTGGAGGCCCTGAAGTTCGTCAAGGCCCTGTTCCAGGAGGCCATGACCCCCGAGGTCTTCACCTGGGACGCCTCCTCGAACAACCGGGCCATGATCGCCGGCCGGATCTCCGTGGCCCTGAACGCCATCTCCATCACCCGGACGGCCGAGAAGGACAATCCCGAGATCTCGAAGAAGATCCAGCTGACCAAGGCCCTGCGGGGGCCGAAGCGGGCCATCGGCCTCGAGCACGTGATGAACTGCTACGTCGTCTGGAAGTTCGCCGAGAACATCGACGGGGCCAAGAAGTTCCTCGTCGACTACACCACGGACTTCCGGCAGGCCTTCCTGGCCGGCGAGTTCTACGACTTCCCCTGCTTCGCCAAGACGGTGCCGGACCTGCAGAAGCTCATCGCCCACGACCCCAAGGCCCACCCGCCCGACAAGTACAAGGTCCTGGAGGACGTCCTGGACTGGGCCACCAACGTGGGCTTCCCGGGGTACGCCAACGCGGCCATCGACGAGATCTTCAACACCTGGGTGCTGAACGTCATGTTCGCCAAGGCGGCCAGCGGGTCGGCCACGCCGGAGGAGGCGCTGAGCGAGGCCGACGCGGCCTGCAAGCGCATCTACGCCAAGTGGAAGGAGAGGGGGCTGGTGTGAGGCGGGGGCTCCGGCCCCCGCGCCGCTCGCTATGGCCACGGTAGAGACCCGAGCGGTCACCAAGGTGTTCGGCGACGTCCGCGCCGTGGACGGCGTGGACGTCGCCACCAAGGAGGGCGAGTTCCTCGTCCTGCTCGGGCCCTCCGGCTGCGGCAAGACCACGCTGCTCCGGATGATCGCCGGGCTCGAGCAGCCCACCTCGGGCGAGATCCTGATCGGCGGCCAGGTGGTCAACGAGCTGCCGCCCCGGGCGCGGAAGATCGCCATGGTCTTCCAGAGCTACGCCCTGTACCCCCACATGCGGGTCTTCGACAACATCGCCTTCCCGCTGAAGGCCCAGGGCGTTCCCCGGGTCGACATCCCGGGCAAGGTCCAGTGGGCGGCGGGGCTGTTCGGCATCACCCACCTGCTGCAGCGCAAGCCCCGGCAGCTGTCCGGCGGCGAGCGCCAGCGGGTGGCGCTGGCCCGCGCGCTCGTCCGCGAGCCGTCGGTGTTCCTGCTGGACGAGCCGCTGTCCAACCTCGACGCCAAGCTGCGCGCCTCGGCCCGCGACGAGCTGCAGCAGTTCCAGCGCCGCATCGCGACCACGACGATCTACGTCACCCACGACCAGGTCGAGGCCATGGGGCTGGGCGACCGCATCGCCGTCATGCAGGGCGGCCGGGTGCGGCAGATCGGCACGCCCCAGGACGTGTACGACGAGCCGGCCGACACGTTCGTGGCCGGCTTCCTGGGCTCCCCGCCCATGAACCTGGTGCCGGCCGGGGACGTCCTGGTCGGATTCCGCCCCGAGCACTTCCTGCCCGCCGGCGCCCAGGACGGCGCGGCCGTCGTCCGCCTGCCGTTCCGGGTCACCCGCGTGGAGTACCTGGGCGCCGACCGCATCTGCTACGGCGTGCTGGAGGGCCGGTTCGCCGAGGCGAAGGTGACGGCCAAGCTGCCCTCGACGCTGTCCACCCGCGTGGAGCCGGGGCGGACCCACGAGTTCGCCGTGCGGGAGAAGGATCTCCGGTTCTTCGAGACGGCCAGCGGCCTGCGCACGACCCCCCGCCCGCTATGAGCCGCGGGGTGGCGACGGCCGCGCCCGAGGCGCGGGTGGGTCCGGCCGCCCGGCCGCGCGTGTGGAGCGCCCTCATCGACCGGCCCGAGTGGCTGGGCAGCCTGATGATCGCGCCGGCCGTCCTCTACATCGTCCTGGTGGTCGGGGTGCCGTTCTTCCTGGCCCTCTACTACAGTCTGAGCGACATCACGATGGGCAGCCGGACGCTGGGCTTCGTCGGGCTGGACAACTTCGCCAGCGTCGTCCGGACGTCCAAGTTCAAGACCGCGCTCTGGAACACGTTCGTCTTCGCCATCTCGGCCCAGGTGGCGGTGATGGTGCTGGCCAACATCCTGGCCCTGGCCCTCATCAAGGACTTCCGGGGCAAGTGGCTGGTGCGGCTGCTGATCCTGCTGCCCTGGGTGGCCCCCATCTCGCTGGGCACGATCGGCTGGCTGTGGATCCTGGACTCCACCTACAGCGTGCTGAACTGGACGCTGGAGGCGCTGGGCTTCGTGCCCGAGTACGGCGGGTTCATGTGGCTGGGCGTGCCCCACCTGGCCATGGGCTCGGTGGTGGCCATCCACGTCTGGCGCATCCTGCCGCTGGCCACCGTGATCATCCTGGCCGGGCTCACCTCGATTCCCCACGACATCCACGACGCCGCCCAGGTGGACGGCGCCGGGTTCTGGCGTCACACCTTTCAGATCACACTGCCCCTCATCCGGCCCATCCTGCTCGTGGCCGGGCTCTTCGGCCTGGTGCTGGCCTTCACGGACATGATCGTGATCTTCGTCCTGACCCGCGGGGGCCCCTACGACACGACCCAGGTGCTGGCCAGCCTGGCCTTCTTCACCGGCATCCAGGCCGGGGACCTGGCCGAGGGGGCGGCCATCGCCGTCTTCCTGTTCCCGCTCCTGGTGGCCGTGGCCATCCTGTTCCTGCGCGTGGCCCGCCGCACGGAGGTCGTGTGAGCGCCGCGGCCGGCGGGCGAGCCACGCGGGGCCTGCGGGGCGCGGGCCACGCCGGCCTGCTGGCCCTCTTCGTGATCTTCACGGCCTTCCCCTTCTACTGGATGCTGATCACCGCCTTCAAGCGGACGTCCGACCTCCTGACCCGGGCCAACAACCCCTTCGTCTTCAACGAGCCGCCCACCCTCGAGAACCTGCGCGTCCTGTTCGAGGAGACGCTCTACCTCCGCTGGCTCTGGAACACGGCCTTCGTCGGCGTGGTGGTGACCGCCATCACCCTGGTGCTGGCGGTGCCCGCCGGCTATGCCCTGGCCCGCCTGGCCGGGCGGTGGGGCGAGCGGCTCGGCATCGCGATCTTCCTCACCTACCTGGTGCCGCCGACGCTGCTGTTCATTCCCATGGCGCGCATCATCAGCGACCTGGGGCTGCAGGACTCGCTGTGGTCGCTGGTCCTGGTTTACCCGTCGTTCACGGTGCCGTTCTGCACCTGGCTGCTGATGGGCTTCTTCAAGGCCATCCCCCGGGACCTAGAAGAGGCGGCCATGATCGACGGCCACAGCCGCCTGGGCGCCTTCCTCCGGGTCGTGGTGCCCATCTCGGTGGCCGGCATCCTGACCGTCATCATCTTCAGCTTCACGCTGGTGACCCAGGAGTTCGTCTACGCGCTCACCTTCATCTCGACGGCGCGGGAGTTCACGGTGAGCGTGGGGGTGCCCACCTTCCTGGTCCACGGGGACGTCTACTTCTGGGGCTCCATCATGGCCGGCTGCTTCATCGCCAGCGTGCCCATCGCCGTCCTCTACAACGTCTTCGTGGACCGGTTCATCGCCGGCTTCACCATGGGCGCGGTGAAGTAGGCGCCGCGGCGTCCCCCGGGCCGGCCCCCGGCGGCGGTCAGGCCGGGTCGAAGCGCGCCTCGTGAAGGACGCCGCCCCGCGCATCCCGGATGCGGACCGTCAGGCCCCCGGTGTCCACGCCCAGCTCCCCGAACGTCGGCTGCCCCCCGCCACTCCAGAGGACGCGCGACCTCAGCCCGGGCGCCGGATCCCACGGGGCCTTCGCCCCCGCCGCCAGGGGGCCGGCCACCAGCTCGCGCACGACGAAATCGTCCGCCGGCCGGTGCTCCATCACGGCCGCGAAGTGGACGTCGGCGGCCAGGACGACCAGGTTGCGGACGCCCCGCCGGCGCAGCGCGGCGAGCACGGCGTCGCGCTCGGCGGCGAAGCCCGTCCGGTAGAAGGGCAGGCGGCGCGGGGCCCAGCTGTCGCCGCAGGGCCAGGACTTGGGCAGCGAGAGCGGCACGCTGGAGACGACGGCCTTCCAGACGGCGTCGGAGGCCGTCACCTGCTCGACGAGCCAGCGGCGCTGCTCGGCGCCGAGCATCGTCTTGCCGGGCCCGTCCGGCCGGCAGTTGGCGCTCCGGTACTGCCGGGTGTCGAGCACGAAGATCTCCAGCAGCCGGCCCCAGCGCAGGGCTCGGTACAGACGGGTCGGATCGTCTCCGGGAGTGGCGACGGGCCAGTAGTCGAGAAAGGCGGCGCGGCCCGCGGGCATGAGCGGCTCGTGGGCGCCCGCGAAGTTGCCGCGCACCTCGTGGTCGTCCCACACCGCGGCCACGGCCATCCGCCGGAGGAGGCCCTGCACCGCGGCATGGGCGCGGACGGCGCGGTGCTTGGCACGGAAGCCGGCCACCGTGGAGGCGACGAAGCCGCCGCAGGGATGATCGGCGTACACGGTGTCGCCGACGAGGAGGAGCAGCGCGGCGCGCCGGGCGGCCATCGCCCGCAGGATCGGGTAGTCCGTCTCGCCGGGGCAGAATCCGCGCGCGCCCAGGTCGCCGCTCCAGAGCAGCGTGGCCGGAACCGGCTGATCGGCCGGCGGCGCCGTCATGAACTCCCCGGTGACGGCCTCGCGCGTCGTCCGCACCTGGTAGGTGTACCGGCGGGCGGGCGCCAGGCCCGTCACCGCGGCCTGCACGATCAGGTCCGCCGCCGGCCGGGCCACCGCCGCGAGGCCGGCGACCGCGCCGCCGTCATCGGCGCGGAGCTCGATCTGCACGGGCCCTTCCCGGTCGGCCCGGGCCCAGACGATGGCCCCGGTGCGGCCGGGGTCGGTCACGGCGACCAGCACGCGCTCGGGAGGCGGCGGGCCGGCCGCGCCCGCCCCGAGAACCAGCCAGACCACGACCGGCGCCAGCGACGCGAGCCGGAACGGCACCGGGCGGGCGCGGGCCCCGCTCAGCGCGCCGGCTCGCGCTCCGTCACCGGCTGCAGCACCAGCGCGTAGTGCTCGGGCTGGCGGCGGTTCAGGAAGTTCCAGCGCTTCCGGGCCACCGCGATCTGAGCGAGGTCCACGCGGGCGACCACCAGCTCGTCGCCGCTGGTAGCCGCCCGGGCCAGCACCTGGCCCAGCGGGCTGATGATGCAGGAGCCGCCGATCAGCTCCACGCCATCCTCGACCCCGGCCTTGGCCACGCCCACCACGACACAGAGGTTCGCGTAGGCGCCCGCCCGCAGCGACAGCTCGTTGAGGTCCAGCGCCAGCGGCGAGGCGGGCGTGTTGTAGCCGATGAGGATGATCTCGGCGCCCTGCAGCGCCAGGCACCGGTAGCTCTCCGGGTACCGGCGGTCCTGGCAGATGGCGATGCCCACGCGGGCGCCGGCGGCGTCGAAGACGCGGTAGCCGGTGTCGCCGTGGGCGAAGTACCGGGGCTCGAAGACCTGGGCCACGCCGTCCGGCACGCGGGTGCCCGGCAGGTGGATCTTCCGGAACGTGCCGCAGAGGCGGCCGTCACGGTCGGTCAGGAGCGCGCTGTTGAAGTACCGGCCGCCGGCCTTCTCGCAGAAGCCGACGTGCACGGCGACCCCCGCGGCCGCCGCGCGATGGAGCAGGGGCTCCAGCGCCTTGGGCGGCACCTCGGTCTCGAAGAACTGGTCGTAGTCGTCCCGGATGCGCTTGGGGAAATAGGGCGTGAGCGCCATCTCCGGGTAGGCGATGAGGGTGACCCCCTCGGCGATGGCCTGCTCCAGCAGTGCCAGCATCCGCTCCACCGCGACCTCGCGCGGCGTTCCCTCGTTGATGGGCCCCAGCTGGGCCGCGGCGATCTTCAGGCTGCGCGCCATGATCCCTCCCGCCGGCGCCCCGGCGCCGGTGTGTCACGCTGATACCGCACTCCGGCCGCGAGGGCAAGCGCCCGGGCGCCGCGACGCTCAGGACCGGCGACGGCCGGCGCGGGCGCCGTGC
>JBBIIW010000159.1:0-6830 GCA_037446305.1 Candidatus Rokuibacteriota bacterium | reverse complement strand
CCAGCGCCGTCGTGAGGGGGCCGGTGAAGAAGTCGCGCGCGGCGACGGCCCGCGTGCCGGCCGCGGAGACGAGGGCGAGCACGGCGTCGAGCGCCACCATGACGGCGGGCAGCTCCGCCGCCGGGTCGGCATGCGCCAGGCTGCCGCCCAGTGTGCCCAGCGTCCGGACCCGGACGTTGCCGACCAGCCCGGCCGCCTCCGCGAGCACCGGGCACCGCCGGCGGATGCGCGGGGACTCCTCCAGCTGGTGGTGCCGGACCAGGGCGCCCAGGCGCAGCCGCCCCCCGGCGTCCTCCACGCCGGCCAGCGGAAGCCCGTTGACATCCACGACGATCCGCGGCCGCGCCAGCCGGTACCCGAGCAGCGGCACCAGGCTCTGCCCGCCGGCCAGCACCCTGGCCTCCTCGCCGTGCCGGGCCAGCAGCCCGAGCGCGTCCGGCAGCGTGGCGGGAGCCTCGTAGGCGAAGGGCGACACGGCGATCAGGCCCCGCCCGCGGGCCGCCGGCCCAGCAGCTGCACGCCGGTCATGCGCAGGACGACCTCACCGTGCTGGTTCACCGCCTCGTAGCGGACGCGGGCCGCGCCGCGGTCGGGCTTGCTGCGCGAGGGGGTCACCTCCAGGATCTCGGCCCCGAACGTCAGCGTGTCGCCCGGGCGCACCGGCCTGAGCCACCGCACCTCGTCCACCCCCGGCGACCCGAGGCTGGCCGCCCGGCCCAGGAACCCGTCCACGATCCGCCGCATGCCGAGGCTCACCGTGAGCCAGCCGCTCGCGATCAGCCCGCCGTAGATCGAGGCCCGCGCGGCCTCCTCGTCGGTGTGGAAGGGCTGGGGATCGTACCGGTGCGCGAACTCGAGCAGCTCCTGGCGATCCACCGCGACGCTGCCCAGCGGGAGCACCATGCCCGGCTTGAGGTCCTCGAGGTAGATCATACGTCCCAGCCGCCGTCCACGGTGACCGACTGCCCGGTGATCTGCCGGGCGGCGTCCGAGACCAGGAAGGCCACCGCCTCGGCCACGTCCTGGGCCGTGGTCACCCGGCGCAGCGCCATCTCCTGCACGTACTCCTCGTACACCTGCTCAGGCGTCCAGCCGCGCCGGCGCGCCTTCTCCCGGCACAGGCGGTCCATGCGGTCGCCGGCCACGATGCCGGGGTGCACGGCGTTGACGTTGATGTTGTGGGGGCCGACGTCGAGCGCCACCGTGCGGGTGAAGCCGCGCACCGCCCACTTGGACGACGAGTAGGCGGCCCGGTACCGGTAGCCGCGCAGCCCCGAGGTGCCGCTGATGTTGACGATCTTGCCGTAGCGCTGGGCGATCATCGTGGGGAGCACGTGCTTGGTGGGCAGGAAGGTGCCGCGCAGGTTGACGGCCAGCACCTGCTCCCAGTCCTCGGTCTCGATCTCCCACACCGGCGTCTCGATCGGCCCGGTCACGCCCGCCCCGTTGACGAGGATGTCGATGCGGCCGCCGAAGGCGTCCAGGGTCCGGGCCACCAGCGCCTGCACGGCCGCCTCGTCCGTCACGTCGGTCGGCTGCACCAGCGCCCGCCGGCCCCGGGCCTCGATCTCGGCGGCCAGCGCCTTCATGGGGCCGGCCTCACGCGCGGCCAGCGCCAGGTGGGCGCCGTCGCGGGCCAGGGTCAGGCAGATCTCGCGGCCCATGCCCTTGGCCGCGCCGGTCACGATCGCGATGCGGTCCTCCAGGCGGCGTGTCATACGTATCCTTCCCGCCGATCCCGCGCCCGGGCCTGGGGGTCGCGCCCGGCCGGCGGGCCGTACCCCCCGCCCCCGCAGGTCTCGATGAGCACCAGGTCGCCCTGCCTCAGGCGCAGGGTGGCCTTGCCGCCGACGCGGCGCTCGCCGGGCCCGGGGTTGACCGTGATGCGGAAGGGCAAGGCGTCCTGGCCCCCCGCCACGCCCCAGGGCGGCACCACCGCCCGGTCCAGCATGCTGGTGAGCGTGACCTCCGGCGCCAGCACGCGATAGGCGCGCCGGAAGCCGAGCCCGCCGCGGTGCGTGCCGTCCCCGGCCGAGCCCGGGCGCAGCGCGTGCTCCTCGACCCGGATCGGGTACTCGGCCTCGATCACCTCGGTGGGCGTGTTCATGACGTTCGACATGTGCACGCGGATGGCCGGCACCCCGTCCCGCGTCGCCGTCGCGCCCTCGCCGCCGCCGTGGACCTCGTACAGGATGGCCCACCGCCCGTCCGCCACGCGGGCGCCCAGGATCAGGACGCCCGAGGTGGTGGGGCCGCCGGCCGCCACCCGGTCGGGCAGCACGGGCGCCAGCGCCTTGAAGATCGCATCCACGACGCGCTGGGAGGTCTCGTGGTTGCCGCCGACGACGGGGCGGTCGGGATCGGCGCGCAGCAGGCTCCCGGGCGGCACCGCGACGTGCAGCGGACGGTAGCAGCCGTCGTTGGGCGGCACGTCGGGGGCGATCAGCGCCTTGACGGCGTAGTACACGGCCGAGCAGGCGATGAAGTACGTCGTGTTCACGGGCCCGCGCGCCTGGGGGTCGGTGCCGGCGAAGTCGAAGGTGGCCTCGTCGCCCCGGATCGCGACCCGCACCGCGACGCGCAGCCGGCGGTCGTCCACGCCGTCGTCGTCCAGCCAGTCCTCGCCGTCCCAGACGCCGTCGGGGAGCGCCCGCAGGGCCGCCCGCATCCGCGCCTCGGACTCGGCGTGCAGCCGCTCGAAGCACGCCTGCAGGGTCCCGGCGCCGTAGCGCCGGGCCAGCTCCCCCAGCCGGCGCGCCGCCACGTCGCAGGCGGCGAACTGCGCGAAGATGTCGCCCTCGCGCTCGCCGGCGCCGCGGAGGTTGGCCAGGATCAGGCCGATGGCGTCGCGGTCCGGCCCCGCCGCCGAGAAGAGGCGGATGGGCGCGATCCGCACGCCCTCCTGGTAGCACTCGGTCGCCCAGGGCACGTAGCTGCCGGGCACGGCGCCGCCGATGTCGGCCCAGTGGGCGAGGTTGATGGCGAAGGCCAGCAGGCGGCCGCCGGCGAACACGGGCCGGATGGCCTTGACGTCGGGCAGGTGGTTGCCGCCCACCTCCGGCAGGTTCAGGAACCAGACGTCGCCGTCGCGCAGGCGCGAGGGCGGCACCCGCCGGAGGAACTCCTTCACGGTGAAGGCCATGACTCCCATGTGGATGGGGATGTCGCGCCCCTGGGCGATCAGGCGCCCCTCGGCGTCCGTCAGCGCCGAGGAAAGGTCGCCCGCCTCCTTGAGCAGGGGCGACCGGGCCGAGCGCATCAGGATCACGCTCATCTCCTCGGCGATGGCATAGAGCGCATTGCGCACGACCTCGACGGTGACCGGGTGCAGGCCGCTCATGCGCCGGTCTCGATGAGCAGGTTGCCGGCCGCGTCGGCGGCGCAGCGCTGCCCCGGGTAGACGAGGGTGGTGGACCACTCGTCCTCGATGAGCGCCGGGCCGTCCAGGTGCCGGCCGGGCGCCAGGGCCCCGCGGGCGTACCGCGGCAGGGCCACCTCGCCCGTCTCCGGGAAGAACGCGCGCTGCGCGCCGGCCTCGGCCGGGCCGGCGCCCGCCTCGACCGCCGGCAGCTCGGTCAGCGCCGTGGCTGCCCGGGCCACCACGCGCAGGTTGACGCACTCCACGCTCTCGCCGGTGGCGTAGCCGTAGAGCTGCCGGTGGCGGGCCTCGAAGGCCTTCCGCAGCGCGGCCGGGTCGTCCGACCATGGCACCTCCAGCTCGTAGTTCTGCCCCGTGTACCGGAGGTCGGCGCTGCGGGCGACCACGATCGCCTCGGGCCCGATGCCCTCGGCCAGCAGCGGGGCCCGGCAGCGGTCCTCCAGCTCGCCGAAGCGGTCGCGGGCGGGCTTGGGGTCCCAGGCGTCCAGCCGGGCCCGCCAGGTCTGCACGGCGTCGTACCGCAGCGGGGAGACCAGGCAGCCCAGCGCCGAGAAGGCGCCCGAGTGGACCGGGACCACCACGCGCCCGATGCCGGCCTGGCGGGCGAGGGCCCCGGCGTGCACGGGCCCGGCGCCCCCGTAGGCGATGAGCGCGAACTCGCGCAGGTCGTACCCGCGCTGAACGGACACCAGGCGCAGCGCCCGCAGCATGGCGGCGTTGGCCACCTCGATCACCCCGTGCGCCGCCTCGAGCACCCCCAGCCCCAGGCGCCGGCCCAGCGCGGCCAGGGCAGCCTCCGCCCGCCCGCGATCCAGGCGGATCGAGCCGCCGTACACTCGCTCCGGGTTGAGGTAGCCCAGGACCAGGTTGGCGTCGCTGACCGTCGGCTCCGTGCCACCGAGACCGTAGCAGGCGGGGCCCGGCACCGCCCCGGCGCTCCGCGGTCCCACCTTCAGGGCCCCCACCTCGTCCACGAACGCGATCGAGCCGCCGCCGGCGCCGATCGACTCCACGGCCACCATGGGGAGCCGCACCGGGTAGTCCCCCAGGCGCCGCTGCGACGACGTCTCGGCCACCCCGTCGGCGATGAGGCACACGTCCGTCGTGGTGCCGCCCATGTCGAAGGCCAGGGCCCGGTCGAGCCCCAGGGTCCGGGCCACGTGCGCGGCGGCGGCCACGCCGGCGGCCGGCCCCGAGGCGGCCATGGCCAGCGGCCGGGTGCGGGCGGCCTCCGCCGACATCATGCCGCCGGCCGAATGCAGCAGGTGCAGCGCCGCCCCCGCCGCCTCCAGCCCCAGCGCCGCCGTGAGGTCGGCGATGTAGCGGTCGGCCAGGGGCATGACGGCGGCGTTGAGCACCGTCGTGCAGGTGCGCTCGTACTCGCGGAACTCGGCGTTGATCTCGCTCGAGAGCGACACGTGGCGGACGTGCGGGGCCAGGGCCGCCCGGAGCGCCCGCTCGTGGGCGGGGTTGGCGTAGGCGTGGAGCAGGCAGACGGCCGCGCTCTCCACGCCCTCGCGGCGGAACGCCTCGACGATCGCCGCCAGGTCCTCGGTGACCAGCGGGGCCAGCACGGTCCCGTCGGGGCCGACGCGCTCGGTGACCTCGAACCGCAGCCGCCGCGGCACCAGGGGCTCGGGCTTGGCCGGCGGCCGCAGGTCGTAGAGGTGCAGGCGGTTCTGGCGGCCGATCTCGAGGACGTCCCGGAAGCCGCGGGTGGTGACGAGCCCCACCACGGCGCCGCGGCGCTCCACGATGGCGTTCGTGACGATCGTGGTGCCGTGGGCCACCGAGGCCGGCCGGCCGGCGGCCGCCCCCAGCGCGGCCAGCCCGTGGACCACGCCCCGCGCGGGGTTGTCGGGCGTCGTGGGGACCTTGCAGGCCAGGAGCCGGTCACCGACCCGCGCCACCAGGTCGGTGAAGGTCCCCCCGACGTCGACGCCGACGTGCGCGCCGCCCGCGGTCACCGCCTACCGGGCGACGATGTTGGCGTTGAACCACTCCTTCCAGGCGGCCAGCGTCTTGGCCCGCGCCTCGTCGTTCATGATGTAGCCCCGCTCCTTCCACTCCGCGGGGCTGGTGAAGACGCCGGGCTGGCCGCGCAGCGTGTCGGGCACCGCGGCCTTGAGGTTGGTCGGGCCGGCCTTGAAGGCGGCCACCAGCTGCTCCTGGATCTCCTTCGACAGCGCCAGGTTGATGAACTGGTGGGCCGCGTCGGCCCTCTTGGTGCCGGCCATGACCGCCACCGTGTCGATCCCCACGATGCCGGGCCGGTCGGCCGGCGTGATCACCTTCACGTTGAGCCCCTGGTCGATCAGGTGGAAGGCGTTGATCGAGAGCATGACCTGGACGGGGGCCTCGCCGGTCTTCATGAGGTCCTGGCTGCGCGCATCGGTGGAGAAGAAGGCGGCCACGTTGGGCTTGAGCCGCTTGAGCCGCTCCTGGCCCTTCTGCCAGTTGATCTCGTCCCCGCCCTCCAGCAGGGCCGAGACCGTGATGATGTGCGAGGGGTCGAAGTCCGGCAGGCCGATCTTGCCCTTGAGCCGCGGATCCCAGAGGTCGGCCCATTTGGTGATGGTCATGGGCACCTGGTCCGGTCGGTAGGCGATGGTGTAGACGTACGCCCACACGCCGAGGTGGTGGTCGCTCCGGATCGCCTCCCGCGCCAGCTCCTTCGCGTTCGGCAGCTTGGCCATGTCGAGCGGCTGGAAGAGGCCGTCCGAGATGTAGAGGCGGCCCACGTGCGTGGTGGTGAAGGTGACGTCCACCAGCGGGGCGCCCTTGGAGACGCGGGCCTTGGCCAGGCGGTCCAGGGTGCCGCCCACCTCGAACTCGACCGGGATCCCCGTGCGCGCCGTGAAGGGCTTCGCGATGACCTTCTCGACGGTGTCCTTCCAGTTGCCGCCCCACACGCTGACCACGAGCGGGTCGGCAGCCAGGGCCGCCAGGGGCACGACCAGGAGCAGCGCGGAGCACAGCAGGGCCGTCAGCACTCGGGGAGCCATCGCGAGGCCTCCTTTCACGGGCCGGGGGCGGACGCCGCCCCACCGGGGCCCCGAGTGTACCGGCCTTCGCCGGGTTCGGGAAGGCCCCGGGATGCCCGACCGGATCGGGCCGATCGCCCGAACGGCGCCGGGGCCCCGCCGCCAACTGGGTGGTTTTGCTCACCCGCGGCCGTGGCATTCGGCTTGCCCATGCAGGCGCGCCGAGAGCGGGGCTGACCCGGAGGAGGTGGGCGATGGAAACGGCGATGGTCGCGCGAAGGATCGACCGGCGGCGGCTGGCGGGGCTGGTGATCGGCCTGCAGGTCGCGGCGATGCTCACGCTCGGGCACCTCATCCTGTCCCGGCTCGACCTGGCCAGCGCGGACGCACCGGCGGCGGAGCGCAGCCCGGTGACCGCGCCCTGGGCGCCGGCGCTCGACCGGCTGGCCCAGGCGCGCGGGCGCGGC
>JBBIIW010000158.1:0-6836 GCA_037446305.1 Candidatus Rokuibacteriota bacterium | reverse complement strand
GGGGGAGCCCGAGCGGCTCTCCGCCGGCGAGCGCCGGGCGCCGGTCCCCGGCTGGGGCATCCGCGACCCGCGCGGCTTCGGCGCGCTGGCCGCCATCGGGATGATCGACAACGCCACCCGCACCGGCTTCATCACCTTCCTGCCCTTCGCCCTGCTGGCCAAGGGGGCCACGGTGGCCGGCATCGGCACCGCGCTGGCCTTGCTCTTCGTGGGGGGGGCCGCCGGCAAGTTCCTGTGCGGGCTGGCCGCCGAGCGGGTGGGCGTGATCCGCACGGTCGTGCTCACCGAGGCCGCCACCGCCGGCCTCATCCTGCTCGTCGTCGTGTCGCCGCTGCCGGTGGCCTTCGCGGCGCTGGTGCCGCTGGGCGTTGCCCTCAACGGGACGTCCTCGGTGCTCTACGGGACGGTGGCGGACCTGGTCCTGGCCGAGCGCCGGTCGCGGGCGTACGGCCTCTACTACACCCTGTCCATCGGCGCCTCGTCGGCCTCGCCGGCGCTGTACGGGCTGCTGGGCGACGCCGCGGGCGTGCCGGCCACGCTCACGGTGGTGAGCGCGATGGTCCTGGTGACCGTCCCCCTGTCGCTGATGCTCCGCGCCGCCGTCAGCGCCCCGGTCGAGGCGTGATCCTCGAGGCTTCCCCCCGCTAGAGATCGCCCAGGCCCAGCTCGCGCCAGCGGGCCGCCACCCGCTGCTCGTCCTCGGGCGCGGGGCGGACGGTGGGGGGGAAGCGCTCGTTGTCCCATTCGGGCCGGCGGGGGAACTTCCAGTTGCGGGTGGCGTCGATCAGGACCCGGTTCCAGAGCCCGCTGCCGAGCTGCGCCACGTCGCGGTCCTCGAGCGGTGTGGAGGGGTCGATGGGCGAGCCGAAGCTGCCGGGGAAGACGACGATCCCGCCCTCGCCGGCGTTCACGCGGTGGGCGAAGGCCCAGTCCACCTGCTCGTAGGACGACGGATCGATGTCGTCCTCCACCACCACCACGTGCTTGTAGCGGAACTGGGCGGCGCTCGACCCCCAGAGCGCGGCGGCGATCTGCTTGGGCTGGCCCTGGTAGTGCTTGGTGATCTGCACGTGGATGTTCACGCCGTTGGTGATGGGCGGCACCCACACGTCGCGCACGCCGGGGATGCCGGCGCCGGCCAGGATGTTCCAGGCGATGGCCGCCCGCTGGACCGATGACATGACGCTGTTCTCGCTGTAGGAGCCGGGCAGCGTGCCCTCCAGGCAGCCGCGGAAGATGGGGTCCCGGCGGTGGGTGATGCAGGTGATCTTCATGGTCGGCCGGGGCGTGGGCAGGTCCGAGACGTAGCCCGTGAACTCGCCGAAGGGGCCCTCGGGCTCCCAGGTGGCCGGGTCGTCGCTGATGATCCCCTCGATGACGATCTCGGCCGTGGCCGGCACCTCCAGGTCCACCGTCTCGCAGCGCACCAGCTCGGCCGGCTCCCCCCGGTAGGCGCCCATCACGTCCCACTCGCACACGCCGGCCGGCAGCGGGGAGCCGGCCAGGAAGGGCATGATGGGGTCCCAGCCGATCACGCAGGCCACCGGCATCGGCTCCCCGCGCTGGGCGTACTTCAGGAAGTGCTGCCCCCAGTGCTGGCCGCCCTTGATCAGCAGCATGGGCGTGGTGTCCCGGCGGCCGATCATGCCGCGGTAGATGCCGACGTTCATCTGGCGGGTCTCGGGGTCGCGGGTGACGATGCCCGAGAACGTGTGGATGTAGCGGCCCCCCTCGCGGTAGTGCCACCTCGGGACCGGGAACTCCGTCTGGTCGATGTCGGCCCCGCGTACGACGACGTCCTTGACGGGGCCGGTGCGGACGACGACCGGCGGGATGCCCTCCCTGTTCTTCCGCATCACGTACTGCACCAGGTCCCGGTTGGGCACCTCCCGGGGGAAGCCGAGGGCCAGGGCCAGCCGCCGGCGATCGCCGAGCCCGCCGGTGAAGAGCTTCGTGCACCGCCCGCGCTGGTAGCCGGTGATGTTCTCGAACAGCAGCGCGGGCCCCTTCCGCTCCAGCACCCGGCGGGCGATGGCCCCCAGCTCGCGGTCCCAGTGCACCTCGGCCGTGATGCGCCGCAGCTCGCCTTCCTTGTCCAGGCGCTGCAGCCACTCCCGTAGGTCCATGAAGGGCATCGGCCTGACCTCCTCCCGGCGGAGATTACCGCATCGCCGGCCGCCGCCTCACCGGGCCTGCTCCCCCGCCCGCGCGCCCCTCACGCGCTGGGCCAGCAGCACGACCACGAGGCCCGCCGCCCCCAGCAGGTCGCCCACCAGCCCGGGGAAGATGAGCAGGAAGGCGCCGGCCAGCAGGACGGCCCGCTGCCAGGGCGGCGTCGGCCCCCGCAGGTAGCCGATGAGCCCGGCGGCCAGCATGACGATGCCCGTGGTGGCCGCCGCGGCGCGGAAGGCGATGGCGGCCAGCCCGGCGTCCACCAGCAGCAGCGCCGGGTCGTAGGCGAAGCTGTAGGGGATGACGAAGCCCGAGAGCGCCAGCAGGAACGCCTTCCATTGCGTCTGCCAGACGTCGGCGCCGGCGATGGAGGACGTGGCGTAGGCCGAGATGGCGGTGGGCGGCGTGAGGTCGGCCAGGATGCCGAAGTAGAAGACGAACATGTGGGCGACCAGCGCCGGGATCCCGAGCGCGGTCAGGGCCGGGGCGGCCATGATGGACGTGACGATGTAGGTGGCCGAGGTGGGCAGCCCGGTCCCCAGCACCAGCGTGGCGACCATGGTGAGCATCAGGGTCAGCAGCATGTTGCCCTGCGAGATGCCCAGGATGCCGGTGGCCAGCTTCAGGCCCAGGCCGGTGATGGAGACCACGCCCACGATGATGCCCACGGTGGCGCAGGCCAGCGCCACCGGCATGGCGTTGCGGGCGCCGTCCACCAGCACGGTCAGGGCCTGGCGCGGTCCGATCCGCGTCGCCCGGCGGACCCAGCTCGCCGCCACGGCGGCCAGCAGGCCCCAGAACCCCGCGAAGAGCGGCGAGCGCCCCTCGACCAGGAAGTAGAGCAGGACCGCCGGCCCGGTCAGCAGGTGCAGGTCGCGGCGCAGCACGGCGCCCAGGCGCGGCAGCTCGGCCCGCGGCAGCACGGGGATGCCCAGCCGCGCCGCCTCCAGGTGCACCATCACCCCGACGGCGACGAAGTAGAGGACGCCGGGGATGGCGGCCGACAGCGCGATCGTGGTGTAGGGCACGCCGAGGGTCTCGGCCATGATGAAGGCGGCGGCGCCCATCACGGGGGGGATGAGCTGGCCGCCCATGGAAGCGCACGCCTCCACCCCGGCCGCGAACGGCGGCCGGTAGCCGCCGCGGACCATCAGCGGGATCGTGAAGGCGCCGGTGGTGACGGCGTTGGCGATGGCGCTGCCGTTGACGGTGCCGAACAGCCCGCTGGAGATGACGGCCACCTTGGCGGCGCCGCCGCGGGTGGAGCCGGCCACGGCCAGGGCCAGGTCGGTGAAGAAGGTCAGCAGCCCCCCGGCCGCCATCACCGCGCCGAAGACCACGAACAGGAAGATGAACGTGGCCGACACCAGCGTCGGGATGCCGAAGACGCCGTCGGTGGTCAGCATCTGCTGGTCCAGGAGCCTGAGGAACGTCACCCCCCCGTGGGCGAGGAACCCGGGCAGCCAGGGCCCGGCGAAGGCGTAGGCGATGAAGGTCAGGGCCAGGGCCGGGAGCGCCGGCCCGGTGTGCCGGCGCGTGGCCTCCAGCAGCAGGAGCAGGAACAGCACGCCGGCGGCGACGTCGCCCGGCAGCGGGTCGTCCACGAACGCCATCCGGGTGGTCAGGCGCTCGATGGACGCCACGTAGTACGCGCCGCAGCCCAGGGCCAGCAGCGCCAGCACGGTGTCCAGCGCCTGGCGCCCGCGGCCGGCCGGCCCGCCGGGCGCCGGCAGCAGCCCGAGAGCCACCGCGAAGGCGACGTGCAGCGGCAGCTGGATGAGCAGGTCGAACATGCCGGCCCAGGCCGTGTAGAGCTGGAAGAGCGACCAGACGACGGCCAGCCACACGCGCGGCGAGCGGAGATCAGGCATGGCCGTGCACCACCTCGCCAGCCACCATGGTGAGCAGGCACCGCAGCGCGGGCATCTCGTCCAGCGGCATCGTGAGCGGATCGCGATCGAGGACCGCCAGGTCGGCCGCGCGGCCGGGCGCCAGGACGCCGCGCTGGCGCTCGGCCCACGTCAGGCGCGCGCCCCCCGTGGTCAGGGCGGCCAGCGCCCGGGCGCGAGACAGCCGCTCGGCCGGCCCCAGCACGGCGCCCGAGACCCTGTCCCGGCGCTCCACGGCGGTCCGGAAGGCCAGCCACGGATCGGCGGGCTTGTTGTCGGTGGCCAGCGCGAAGGGCACGCCGGCCCGGGCCAGGGCCCGGTGCGGCAGCAGGCGCTCGGCGGCGTCCCCGGCCCGCCGCGCCTCGTCGGCGCCCGAGCGCCAGAGATACGAGATGGGGTTGGTCGTCACCACGGCGCCCAGGCGCCGGATGCGGGCGATCTCTCCGGGACCGGCCTCGGCGAGGTGCACCAGGACCCAGCGCCGGCCGCGGATCGGCGTCACCCGGTCCACGGCCTCCCAGACGTCGAGCACCTCCGGCAGGCAGCGGGTGACGAGCGTGCTCACCCGCAGGCCGTGCCGGGCCGCCAGCCGGGCCTGCTCCAGGTACTGCTCCGGCGTGTTGGCGCTCTCCACGAAGCCCGCCCAGCCGGTGTAGGGCTGGCTCTCGTGCAGGATGCGCGCGATGCGGGGATCGCCGCCGTAGTGCAGGCAGATGCCGGCCACCCGGAGCCGGTCGTCGCCCAGCCCTCGCCCCGCCGCCCAGGCCGCCACCGCGGGGATGGCGCGCCCGGCCTCCTCCGCGCGCCAGGTCGGGCTCAGGGCCAGCGTGCAGCGCAGGCGCAGGCGCCCCCGCTCGTGGCTCTCCCGGTACACCTGCAGGACTTCCGGGGCCACGCCGTGGCCCTCGTACACCGCGGTCACGCCGCGGGCGGCGTAGCGGCGCTGCCCGGCCTCCAGCGCCCGCAGCCGGTCGGCGTGGGTGAACCGCGGCACGGCCCTGAGCAGCGTGAACTCCAGGATCTGGACGGCGTTGTGCTCGATGAACAGGCCCGTGGGCTCGCCGGCGGCGTCGCGGACGATCTCGACGCCCGGCGGGGCCTCGGTGTCGCGCGTGATGCCGGCCAGCGCCAGCGCGCGCGAGCTGGCCACCGAGTACACGGGCGGGCGGTTCCAGTAGCCCCAGATGCCCTTGATGTACACGGGATGCTCGGGGGCCGCCGCGTCGAGGTCAGCCCGGGTGGGCCAGCGGCGCTCCCGGAGGCTGTCGACGCCGTCCTGGTAGAAGGGCGGCGTGCCGAGCGGCATGGTCACGATCCACTCCCCGGGCTTGCGCTGCGCCGCCAGCCGGCGCAGGCGCGCCTGGACGTCGGCGAGACAACGGCAGCCGGCCAGCGAGGGGAAGATCGACTTCAGGCCTTCACGGTCCAGGTGGGCGTGGGCATCCACCAGGCCGGGCACCACGCACGCCCCGTCCAGGTCCACCACCCGGGTGCGCCGGCTCCGCCAGGGGCGGACGTCCCGGCGCTCGCCCACCGCGGCCACGCGCCCGGCCGCGATGGCCAGGGCCGCGGCGCGGGGCCGGCGGGGGTCGAGGGTGACGATGCGGCCGTTCTCGAGGATCCAGTCCGCCGCTATTTCATCCACCCCTTCTCCCGGTAGTACCGCTCGGCGCCGGGGTGGAGCGGGATGCCGACCTCTTCCGGCCGCCAGGCCTCCTCGGGCTCGAAGGCGGCCAGCGCCGCGTGACCGCGCACCAGCGCGTCCTTGTTCTCGCAGATGGTCTTCGTGATCGTGTAGGCCACCGGCTCGGGGAGGCTGGTGCTGGTGATCAGCACGGTCGGGAAGCCGACCGTCGGCACGGCCTGGGGCTGGTTCTTGAAGGTGTCGGCCGGCATGGTGGCCGGCTTGTACCCCAGCTGGGTGAGCCCCTTGATCCGCTCGGGCTCGAGCTCCAGGAACTTCACGTCGGCGAAGGTCGTGATCTCGGTGATCGAGGGGTGCCGGGGGGTCACGACGGCGATCAGCAGGTCGGCCCGCCCGTCCTTGAAGGCGTCCACGATCACGTTGTAGCCGACGTGGGTATCGGAGCCGCCCAGGGCCTTGAGGTCGGCGTAGGACAGGCCGTAGGCGCGCAGGACCTGGCGGGAGGCGAACTCGCCCAGCGAGCCGACGGGCTGCGAGAAGAGCCGGACGGCCAGCTTGCGGTCCTTGATCTCCTGGAGCGAGCTGATGTCCAGGCGCCGGGCGGCGATGACGGCCAGGTAGTAGGTGTCGAGCCCGCCGACCAGGCCCCGCAGGTTCTCGAGCCGGGCGTCGTAGGCTTCCCGGCCCTCGAACGCCCAGCGGTTCGTCACCGTGAACGACAGCGCCAGCGGGGTCTCGCCCTTGGCCACCAGCTTGGCGTTGCCCACCCCGCCCGAGAAGGGCTTGACGTCCACGTTGGAGCCGGCCGGCAGGGCCTTGCGCAGCAGGTCGGCCATGGTCGCCCCGTAGACGTACCAGGCGCTGCCCTGCGAGAGGGTGGCGAAGGCCAGGGTGACGGGCTGCTGGGCCGCCGCGGCGCCGGCCCCGAGCAGCGCGGCCAGGAGGGCCAGGGTCGTGAGGATGCGCATGCGCTTCATGGGGTCTCCTTTCAGACCAGCGCCAGGCGGGCGCCGAGGGTCTCGGATTCGTCGAGGACACGGCGGGCGCCGGTGGTCGCCAGCGCCGCCGAGTACGGCGAGGGCCCCCGGCGGGCCAGCCAGTCGGCCAGCGGCCCGCGGCCGCCGCGGGGG
>JBBIIW010000157.1:0-6836 GCA_037446305.1 Candidatus Rokuibacteriota bacterium | reverse complement strand
CGCGTGCAGGGCACCATCGCCCGCCTGCTGGTGGATCTGGGCGACCGCGTCGAGCCCGGCCAGGTGGTCGCCGAGCTCGACCCGCGCGAGTTCGTCCTCGCGGTGGAGCAGGCGCGCGCCGCGCTCAGGGCCGCCGAGGATGCGCTGGTGCGGGCCCGGGCCCAGGTCGAGGCCGGCCGGGCCACCCTGCAGCAGGTGCGCGAGAGCCGGGCCGCGTGGGAGGCCAACCTGGCCCGCTGGCAGGCCGCGCTGGAGGAGGCGCGGCTGAACCTCGAGCGCAGCCGCCGGCTGGTCCAGGAGCAGCTCATCGCCCAGCGGGACTTCGACGCCGCCCGCACCCAGCACGAGTCGGTCCTGGCCCAGTACCGCACGGCCGAGGTCGAGATGCGCCAGTACCCGGACAAGGTCCGGGTGGCCGAGGCGCAGCTGCAGAGCGATCTCTCGGCCGTGCAGGTGGCCGAGGCCGAGATCAAGCGCCGCCAGGCCGAGCTGGGCCTGGCCGAGAAGCGGCTGGCCGACGCCACGCTCCGGGCCCCGATCCGGGGGGCCATCGCCCGCCGGCACGTCAACCCCGGCGAGTTCGTCAAGGACAACGCCGCCGTCTTCACCATCGTCCGCAGCGACATCCTGAAATACAGCGGCACCGTCCCCGAGTACGCGGCGCTGGACCTGCGCCCGGGCCAGACCGTGCAGCTGCAGGCCGACGCCGCCCCCGGCCGCGCGTTCAGCGGCCGCGTGACGCGCGTGAGCCCGGCGGTGGACGTCACGAACCGCACCATCCTCATCGAGGCCGAGGTGCCGAACCCCCGGGGCCAGCTCAAGCCCGGGCTCTTCGCCCGCGGCCTCGTCCAGACCCGACGCGACACCGGCGTGGCCTTCGTCCCCGAGCCCGCCGTCTCCTACTTCGTGGGCATCACGAAGGTGTTCGTCATCGCCGAGGGCCGGGCCCGGGAGCGCGCCGTCAGGCTGGGCAGCCGGCAGGACGGGGCGGTGGAGGTGCTGGAGGGCGTCCGGCCCGGCGAGCAGGTGGCGGTCTCGAACCTGGCCCAGCTCTACGACGGCGCCGCCGTCACTGTCACCCGCCACAGCGAGCGGTAGGCCGTGAGCCTCGTCGACGTCTGCGTCCGCCGGCCCGTCTTCGCCACCATGCTCATCGTCTCGCTGGTGGTGCTGGGCCTGGCCTCCTACCGCAACCTGGGGCTCGATCTCTTCCCCAAGGTGGACCTGCCGACGGTCACCATCACCACCACCCTGGAGGGCGCCAGCCCCGAGGAGATCGAGAGCCAGATCACCAGGAAGATCGAGGAGGTCGTCAACACCGTCAACGGCATCGACGAGCTGCGCTCGACGACCATCGAGGGCCAGTCCCAGGTCTTCGTGACCTTCGTCCTGGAGAAGGACATCACCGAGGCCGCCAACGACGTGCGGGAGAAGGTCTCCACCATCGTCTCCCAGTTCCCGCCCGGCACCGACGCGCCGGTCATCGAGAAGTTCGACCCCGACGCCGCCCCCATCCTGGCCCTGGTCGTCTCCGGCAAGCGCTCGGCCCGCGAGGTGACCGAGATCGCCGACAAGCAGCTCAAGCGGCAGCTGGAGACGGTCAAGGACATCGGGGCCATCACGCTGGTCGGCGAGCGCAAGCGCGAGATCCAGGTCTTCGTGGACCCCTACCGCCTGGAGTCCTACGGGCTGTCCATCCAGCAGGTGCGGGCGGCGCTGCAGCAGCAGAACGTGGAGATCCCGGGCGGCCGGCTCACCGCCGACCGCCGCGAGACGGGCCTGCGCACGCTGGGCCGCATCGAGACGGTGGAGGACTTCAACGACCTGATCGTGGCCGAGCGGCCCGGCGGGTTCGTGCGGGTGCGGGACATCGGCCGGGCCGTGGACGGCGAGGAGGAGGCCCGCACGCTCTCCCGCCTGGACGGCCAGAACGCCGTGTCCATGCTGGTGCGCAAGCAGTCGGGCACCAACACCGTGGCCGTCATCGACCGCGTCAAGGCGCGGCTGGCCGAGATCAGGAAGACCCTGCCGCCCGACCTGGAGGTGCAGGTCATCCGCGACCAGTCGCGCTTCATCAAGGGGGCGGTGAAGGCCGTCCAGGAGCACCTGATCCTGGGCTCCATCCTGGCCAGCCTGATCGTCTGGGTGTTCCTGGGCTGGCGGAACTGGCGGCCGGCGCTCATCGCCGCGCTGTCCATCCCGTCCTCGATCATCGCCACCTTCACCATCATGTCGGTGGCCGGCTTCACGCTGAACAACATCACCATGCTGGCCCTGGCCGTCTCCACCGGCATCGTCATCGACGACGCCATCATCGTGCTGGAGAACATCTTCCGGCAGATGGAGGAAGAGCGCCGGCCGCCGCGGGAGGCGGCCGTCGCCGGCGCCCGCGAGATCGTGCTGGCCGTGGTGGCCACCACCATCTCGCTGGTCGTGATCTTCCTGCCGGTGGCCTTCATGGGCGGCCTGGTCGGCCGGTTCTGGCGGTCCTTCGGGCTCACGGCCACCTTCGCCATCATGGTCTCGCTGTTCGTGGCCTTCACGCTGACGCCCATGCTGGCCTCGCGCTGGCTCAAGCGCGTGGGCGGCGGCCACGGGCCCGGCGCGGCCGGGGCCTCGAAGGCCTCCCGGTGGTACCACCTGATGGAGCACGGCTACGAGTGGCTCCTCCGGCGCTGCCTGCGCCACCGGGCCCTGGCCCTGCTGGCCTGCGCCCTGGTGGTGGGGGCCACGCTGTACGCCGCCCGCGGCGCCAAGTTCGACCTCGGGTTCGACGACGACAACAGCGAGTTCGAGGTCATCGTGGAGACGCCGCCCGGCTCGTCGCTGGCCGAGTCCGACGCCATCCTGCGCCGCCTCGAGGCCGACCTGCGCGCCATCCCCGAGGTGCGCCACCTGTTCACCACCATCGGCGTGCGGGGCCAGTTCCAGTCCAACATCACCGACGGCACCATCTGGGTCGGCCTCCAGCACCTCTCGGAGCGCCGGCGGACCCAGGACGAGCTCATGCGGGAGGCCCGGCAGCGGCTGCGGAAGTACAGCGACCTCCGCATCAGCGTGCAGCGGGTGAACCTGATCTCCGGCGGCGGCTTCCGCCAGACGCCGTTCAACATGGTCGTGCGGGGTCCCGAGCTGGCCCGGCTGGACGAGTTCTCGGGGGCGATCATCCAGCGGCTGCGCGCCCTCCCGGGCTTCGTGGATGTGGACACCGCCCAGGCGCTGCGCAAGCCCGAGGTCCAGGTGCTCATCGACCGCCGGAAGGCCGCCGACCTGGGCGTGCGGGTGAGCGACATCGCCTCCGCCCTGCGCATCATGGTGGGCGGCGAGAAGGTGGGCTTCTTCCGCGAGGCCGGCGAGCAGTACGACGTCCGGCTGCGCCTCGCGGAGGACTACCGGCGCGACGGCCGTGGCATCCGGACCCTCAGCGTGGCCGGCGCCGGCGGCCGGCTGATCCGGCTGGACAATGTCACCCGCCTGCGGGACGGCATGAGCCCCGGCCAGATCGACCGCTACAACCAGGAGCGCCAGGTGACCGTGGTGGCCAACCTGGACCGCAAGGCCCTCGGCGAGGCCATCCAGCAGGCCAACGCGGTCGTGCACGAGCTGGCGCTGCCGCCCCAGTACGCCACGGCCTACATCGGCCGCGGCAAGCTCCTGGCCGAGGCGCTCTACAACTTCCTCATCGCCTTCTTCCTGGCCATCGCCTTCATCTACATCGTGCTGGCCGCGCAGTTCGAGAGCTTCGTCCACCCCGTGACGATCATGATCTCGATGTTCCTGGCCATCCCCTTCGGGCTGCTCACGCTGGTGTGGCTGGGCATCTCGCTGAACATCTACTCGATCTTCGGCCTGTTCCTGCTCATGGGCGTGGTGAAGAAGAACGCCATCCTGCAGGTGGACTACACGAACACGCTGCGCGCCCGGGGGCGGCCGCGGCTGGAGGCGCAGCTGGAGGCCGACCGGGCGCGGCTGCGGCCCATCCTCATGACCACGCTGGCCATCGTCTTCGGCATGCTGCCCATCGCGGTCGGCAAGGGCGACGGCTCGGCCTCCCGCGCCGCCCTGGCCGTGACGGTGGTGGGCGGCCAGACGCTCTGCCTGCTGGTCACGCTGCTGATCACCCCGGTCATCTACTCGCTGTTCGACGACCTGCGCGGCAGCCGGATCTACGCGGGGCTGGCTCGCCCGGCGCTGGCGCTGCGCGGCCGCCTGGCCTGGGGCGCCGCCCGCGCCTACGGCCGGCTGGCCAACGGCCGCCGGGTCTCCTGACCGGCGCCAGAGGAGCGAGCCATGAGCGAGCGCTACGACTGGGCGGAGATCGTCGCCGGCCTGAACCGCTACCTGCGCCTCCGGTCCATCCCCATCGGCATGAAGCTCTTCGAGACGGTGGAGGCCATGGAAGCCGTCCCGCGCATCCGGCGCCCCGTGGTCAAGCATACGACGGACCAGATCGTCGCCCAGGCCCGGCACCTGGGGTGGACGGTCGGCATCACGATGGCCGACCTGGTCGGAGCCCAGTGCGGCGCGGTCATCGGGCTGTGGCCCCAGGACGAGGAGTGGCTGTCGGGTCGCCGCATGGCCGGCGTCTGGTTCAAGACGCCGGAGGACGCCGCCGCCCACCAGCGGGCCATGGACTGCGTGCCCCACGGCCGCTACCGGGCCATGGCCGTGTCGCCGCTCACCTCCGGCCGGCTGGACCCGCCCGACATCTGCCTGATCTACGGCACGCCCGGCCAGATGATCCTCTTCATCAACGGCCTGCAGTGGTCGGGCTACCGCAAGCTCTCCTTCACCTCGGTGGGCGAGTCGGCCTGCGCCGACTCCTGGGGGCGGGCGCTCAAGACCGGTGAGCCCTCGCTGACGATCCCGTGCTACGCCGAGCGGCGCTACGGCGGTGTGGCCGACGACGAGCTGCTGATGGCGCTGCCCCCGCGCTTCCTGCCCGGGGTCCTGGAGGGCCTGGCGGCCCTCGACCGCAACGGCCTCCGCTACCCGATCCCGCCCTACGGCATCCAGGCCGACGCCGCCGCCGGCCTGGCCGTCAGCTACCCGGACGGCGGCCGGAAGTCCGGCTGACGCGACGCCGGGCCCGCCCCCGCCGGCACCGTCAACCGACGTCGCCCGCGGCCCCGCGGATCTCGTCCAGCACGGGCAGGATGTAGGTGCGGAACAGGGCCGGATTCTCGGACATCGGGAAGTGCCCGATGCCCGGCATCACGGTCGCCTTCGACCCCTTGATGCGCTCGGCGGTGGCCCGCAGGCGCGCGGGCGTGCAGGAGGAGTCGTACTCGCCCGCCAGCAGGTAGACCGGGCACCGGCGCGTGTCGATCTGCGGCGAGCGGTCGTCGAAGTGGCCGTCGTACCAGTAGAAGTAGAGATCGCCCTTGAAGACGCCGGGACCGCTCTGCATGTACATCCAGAGCGTCTCCCAGCGCGCCTCGTCCGGGCTCTGGGGCGCCACCTGCCCGGAGACGAAGGCCGCGCACACCTCGCCCCCGTGGACGTCGGGCCGGTGCAGCCAGTCCAGGTCGTAGTAGGGCTCCAGGCGGTCGGCGCCCTCCAGGGCGATGACGGCGCGGAACAGGTCGGGATGGCGGAGGGCCAGGTGCAACACCACCCGCCCGCCCATCGAGCAGCCCATGACGACGGGGCGCTCGAGGGCCAGGGCGCGGCAGAAGGCCAGGATGGTCTCGACGTAGAGGTCGGTCGTCAGCCGGTACTCACGCTGCCACCAGCCGGGCGGCGGGGTGGACTTGCCGTGCCAGGGCAGGTCGAAGGCGATGACGCGGTAGTGCCGGGTAACGGCCGGATCGCAGAGCAGGTGCCGGTACTGCCGGCCGTCGGCGCCGGCGGTGTGCAGGCACACCAGCGGGATGCCGTGGCCGGCCTCCTCGACGTAGATGCGGCAGTCGTCGCCGCCCACGCGCAGGGTGAAGTAGCGGCCGACGATGGGCTCCCAGTCGGGCATGGCTCAGCCCCCGGGCCGCGGCCGGGGCGCGGCCAGCAGGTCCTTGAAGTACTGGAGGTTCTGCATGAGGGGCAGGAGGTCGCCGTCCAGGCGCGCCCGGCCGGCGGCCAGCATCGCCCACAGGTCGTGGTGCTCCGGCCTCGGCACCGGCCGCCAGAACTCCTCCCACACGGTCTTCGCGGCGCGGATCGCGAAGCGGCCGGTGTCGGTGGCCAGGCGCCGCGGCTGCACCGCCGCCACCCGCCCGCGCTCGATCGTCACCACGTAGTCCTCGTCGCCGACGCCCAGGAGGAAGGCCAGGGTGACCCACCGGCCCCGGCGCACCAGCGCCTCGTCGGCGTTCACGCGCTCCTGCAGCCGCTCGATCATCGCTGATCAGCCGCCCTGCGTGCCCTCGTAGCGGTCGTCCCGGCGGGGACGGTGCACGGCCGGCCGGAGGGCGACCGCGAACTCCAGCCTCACCACGTCGGCCCCGAGCGTGACCGGCCGGCTCGTCGTCTCGGTCGCCGCGCGCATCCGCGGGTGCCACACCCGCGCCTCGTAGGCGCCCGGGGGCAGGCCGCCCAGCCGCGCGCGGCCGTCCTCGCCCGTGCGGGCGAACCAGGGCGTGGGCAGGACGTAGATGTAGCCCAGCATCCAGTCGTGGATGTTGCAGCCCAGGGCGACGACCCCCGGCTTGTCGAAGACGACCGGGGCGGCCGGGGTGCCGATGTAGAGCGGCAGCTCGAACTTCCTGGCCGGCGAGAACGAGTAGACGTGGTGGCGGATGTTGTCGCGGTTCGGGAAGCTCACCGCGGCGCCGACCTGCACGGGCAGCACGTGAGGCACGAACTCGCGGTTCACCTGGTCCATCACCGCCGGCGCCGGC
>JBBIIW010000156.1:0-6910 GCA_037446305.1 Candidatus Rokuibacteriota bacterium | reverse complement strand
AAGCCGGCGACGCTCGAGACGGGCCTCGTCGTGCAGGTGCCCCCCTTCATCAACGTCGGCGACAAGATCCGCGTCAACACCGAGTCGGGGGAATATCAGGCGCGCGCCTGACCGTCCACCCGGTGGAGCGCGTCGCCGACTGCCGCTGGGCGCCGGGCGCGCTGGAGTGCCTGGACCTGGCCAACGTCGAGGCGGCCACGCTGCCGCGCGGCGAGGTCAGCGGGGCGGCCGGGCGGGCGGCCTACGAGTACATCGAGACCGCGGTGCGCCTGGCCCGGGCCGGCGAGATCCACGGCATCGTCACGGCGCCGATCAGCAAGGAAGCGCTGGCGGCCGCCGGCCTGCCGCACACCGGACACACCGAGATCCTGGCCCGCCTGAGCGACACCCGCGACGTCGCCATGCTGCTGATGGGCAAGGAGCTGAAGGTCATCCACGTCACCACCCACGTGGCCCTGCGCCGGGTGCCGGACCTGATCACCCGGGAGCGCGTGCTGCGCACCATCCGGCTGGCCGCCCGCACCATGGCCGGCCTGGGCCAGCCCCGCCCGCGCATCGCGGTGGCGGGCCTGAACCCGCACGCGGGCGAGGACGGGCTCTTCGGCGACGAGGAGCAGCACGCCATCCGCCCCGCCGTCGAGGCGGCGCGCGCCGAGGGGCTGGCCGTGACCGGCCCGCTGCCGGCCGACACGCTGTTCTCCCGCGCCCGCGGCGGCGAGTTCGACATCGTGGTGGCCATGTACCACGACCAGGGCCACATCCCGGTCAAGACGCTGGGCTTCCAGTACGACGAGGCCCGCCGGGCGTGGACGGGGCTGTCCGGCGTCAACGTGACGGTGGGGCTCCCCTTCCTGCGCGTCTCGGTGGACCACGGCACGGCCTTCGACCGGGCCTGGAAGGGGACGGCGAACCCCGAGAGCATGGTCGAGGCCATCGAGGTCGCGGTGCGGATGCTGGAGGCCGCGTGACGGCCTACCGGATCGCGGCCATCGGCGGCGACGGCATCGGCCCCGAGGTGCTGGCCGAGGGCGTGAAGGTGCTCCAGGCGGCGGCCGGCGACGGGTTCACGCTGAGCATCGAGCAGGCCGAGGTGGGCGCGGCGCTCTACCACCGGACCGGCGAGGACCTGCCGCAGGAGGCGCTGGCCCTGTGCCGGCGCGCGGACGCCATCCTGTTCGGCGCCGCCGGCCTGCCCGACGTCCGCTTCCCGGACGGCACCGAGATCGCGCCCCAGGTGACCCTCCGGTTCCTGCTCGACCTGTACGCGGGCGTGCGGCCCATCAAGCTCTACCCCGGCGTGCCCTCGCCCCTGGCCCTGCCTCCCGGCCGCACGATCGACTACGTGATCGTCCGCGAGAACGTCGAGGGGCTCTTCGCCTCCCGGGGCGGCGGCGCCGCCGTCGGGAATCAGGTCGTGGCCGACACGCTGGTCGTCACCCGGGCCGGGACCGAGCGCATCGTGCGCCGGGCCTTCGAGACGGCCCGCCGGCGCCGGCGAGAGCGGCAGGCCCGCGGCGAGCCGGAGGCGCCGGCCACCGTCACCTGCGTGGACAAGGCCAACATCTTCAGGTCGTACGCGTTCTTCCGGAAGGTGTTCCACGAGGTGGCGGCCGGGTTCCCCGACGTGGCCGCCGACAGCGCCTACATGGACGCCATGACGATGTACGTCGTGCAGGCGCCCTGGCGCTACGACGTGGTCGTCCTCGAGAACCTCTTCGGCGACATCCTCTCGGATCTCGGCGCCGCCACCGTGGGCGGTCTCGGCATGGCGCCCTCGGGCGACATCGGCGACCGCTGGGCGCTCTTCCAGCCCTCGCACGGCACGGCGCCCGACATCGCCGGCAAGGGGATCGCCAACCCGGTGGCGATGATCCTGTCGGCCGCCATGCTGCTGGCCTGGCTGGGCGAGCGCCGCCAGGATCCGGCCGCCTCGCGGGCGGCGGCGCGGATCGAGCAGGCCGTGGCGGCCGTGCTGGCCCGCGGCACGGCGCGGACTCCCGACATCGGCGGCACCGCGACGACCCGCGAGGTCGGCGACGCCGTGGCCGCCGCCCTGTGAGCGCGACCCCCAAGGAGGAGAGGTCATGGACGAGAAGGAGATCCGATTCCTGCTGCAGGAGGTGAAGGCCGGCCGCCTCTCGCGCCGCGCCTTCATGCAGACGATGGTCGGGCTCGGGCTCACCGGGCCCCTGGTGGCCCAGCTGCTCGCCTCGGCGGGCGTGGCCCGCGCCCAGACGCAGCCGACGTTCACCCCCAGCAAGCGCGGCGGCGGCGGCCTGGTGAAGATCCTGCTCTGGCAGGCCCCGACGCTGCTCAACCCGCACTTCGCGGTGGGCACCAAGGACCAGATCGCCTCCCGGGTGTTCTACGAGCCTCTCTGCTCCTACGACCCCGACGGCAACCTGGTCCCGGTGCTGGCCGCCGAGGTGCCCAGCGTGCAGAACGGGATGGTGGCGAAGGACGGCAAGTCGGTGACCTGGCGGCTCAAGAAGAACGTCGCCTGGCACGACGGCAAGCCCTTCACCGCCGACGACGTGGTCTTCACCTGGGAGTACGTGATGGATCCGGCCACGGCCGCCACCAGCGCCGGGCCCTACCGGGACATCGCCCGCATCGACAAGCTGGACAGCCACACCGTCCGGATCTCCTTCAAGAACCCCACGCCCTTCTGGTCGGCGCCCTTCTGCGGCGGCAGCTACGGGATGATCATCCCCAGGCACCTGTTCGAGGCCTACAAGGGCGACAAGTCGCGCGAGGCGCCCACCAACCTCAAGCCGGTGGGGACCGGCGCCTTCAAGTTCGTGGACTTCAAGCCCGGCGACATCCTCCGGGCCGAGATCAACCCGAACTACCACGTGCCCAACCGGCCCTTCTTCGACCAGTTCGAGGCCAAGGGCGGCGGGGACGCCGTCTCGGCCGCCCGGGCCGTCCTGCAGACCGGCGAGTACGACTACGCCTGGAACCTCCAGGTGGAGGACGACATCCTCAAGCGGCTGGAGCAGGGCGGCCGGGGCCGCGTGGACATCGCCAGCACCGGCAACATCGAGCACATCCAGCTCAACAACGCCGACCCGTGGACCGAGGTGGACGGCGAGCGCTCGTCGCCCAAATCGAAGCACCCCTTCCTCACCGACCCCGCCGTGCGCCAGGCGCTCAACCTGCTGGTGGACCGCGCCTCGGTGCAGGAGCAGATCTACGGGCGGACGGGCATCGCCACCGCCAACTTCCTCAACGCGCCCGAGCAGTACCGCTCGAAGAACACCCGCTTCGAGTTCAACATCGACAAGGCCAGCCAGATCCTGGAGCAGGCGGGCTGGAAGCGGGGGCCGGACGGCGTCCGGACCAAGGACGGCAAGCGGCTGAAGCTCGTGTACCAGACCTCCATCAACGCCCCCCGGCAGAAGAACCAGCAGATCGTCAAGCAGGCCTGCGCCCGGGCCGGCATCGACGTCGAGATCAAGGCGGTGACCGCCTCGGTCTACTTCTCGTCCGACCCGGCCAACTGGGACACCTACAACCACTTCGGCACCGACATCCAGATGTACACGACCACGATGACGGAGCCGGATCCGCAGCGCTTCATGGACCAGTTCACCTCCTGGGAGGTGGCCTCCCGGGAGAACAAGTGGCAGGGCCGGAACAAGACGCGGTGGCGCAACGAGGAGTACGACCGCCTGTGGAGGGCCGCCGAGGCGGAGATGGACCCCGTCAAGCGGGCGGCGCTGTTCGTCAAGATGAACGACCTGGTCATCCAGCACGTCGTGGTCATCCCGGTCGTGTTCCGCCCGCGGGTGGCCGGCATCTCCAATCGCATGCGGGACGTGGTCCAGAGCGGCTGGGACGTGGACACCTGGGGCCTGGCCTACTGGTCGCGGGCCTAGCCGGGGGCCGCCGGGGGGCCGGAGCGGCAGTCCGGCCTCCCGCCAGCCGCCATGTGGCGCTATGTCCTCCGCCGCCTGCTGATCTCGGTCCCCGCGCTCGTCGGGATCAGCATCGTGCTCTTCACCGTGCTGGCCCTGGCCCCGGGGGATCCCTTCGAGGAGCTGGCCACCAACCCCAACGTCCCGGCCGAGGTGCGCATGAACCTCCGGGCCAAGTACGGCCTGGACGACCCCGTCGCCGTGCGCTACGTCCGCTGGCTCGCCTCCATGCTGCAGGGCGAGTGGGGCTTCTCCTTCGTCAGCCGCATCGACGTGGACGTCCTGATCCTGCAGCGGCTGCCCACCACGCTCATCGTGCTGGGCTCGGCCCAGCTGCTGGGGCTGCTCATCGCCCTGCCCATCGGCATCCTCTCGGCCATGCGCCCCTACTCCGTCTTCGACCAGATCGCCACCACCCTGGCCTTCATCGGCTTCTCCCTCCCCACCTTCTTCACCGGCCTGCTGTTCATCCTGCTGTTCAGCGTCTCCCTGGACTGGCTGCCCTTCATCTACCGCGCCGACATCCCGGGCCGCGGCTGGCCGTGGCTCTGGGAGCACGTCAGGCAGGCCATCATGCCGGTCTCGGTGCTGGCCCTGTTCCAGGCCGCCTCCCTCACCCGCTTCACCCGCACCGCCGTCCTGGACGTCATCCGCCTGGACTACGTCACCACCGCCCGGGCCAAGGGCCTGTCGGAAGGCCTCACCGTCGTCAAGCACGTCACCCGCAACGCGCTGATCCCGGTGGTCACCCTGGTGGCCCTGCAGGTCCCCCAGATCTTCACCGGGGCCGTGGTGACCGAGCAGATCTTCCGGGTCCCGGGCATCGGCTCGCTGCTGATCTCGGCCATCCTGGCCAACGACACGCCGGTCGTCATGGGCATCACCTTCGTGTTCTCGGTCCTGGTGGTGCTCTTCAACCTGGTGGCCGACGTGCTCTACGGCTGGCTGGACCCGCGCATCTCGTATCGCTGATGGCCCACGACGCCGCCTCCGCGACCGTCGAGCGGGTGGCCCTGGCCCGCCGCGCGCCGCGCCAGTCGCTGTGGGGCGAGACGGCCCGGCGGTTCCGGCGCCACCGTCTGGCCATGCTGGGCGGCCTGGTCCTGGCCGTCCTGGTGGTCGCGGTGCTGGTGGGCCCGCTGGTCTGGCGGGTGCCGATCAACGAGATCGACTTCGCGGCCAAGCTGCGGGGGCCGTCGGCCGCCCACCCCCTGGGCACCGACGACCTGGGCCAGGACCTGCTGGCCCGGATGCTCTACGGCGGGCGCATCTCGCTGGCGGTCGGCCTGGCGGCCATGCTCATCGCCGTCACCGTGGGCACCCTGGTGGGCGCCGCCGCCGGCCAGCTGGGCGGGGCCGCCGACCACGCGCTGATGCGGCTGACCGACCTCTTCCTCTCCCTGCCCCAGCTGCCCCTGCTGCTGCTGGTGACCTACCTGTTCCGCGACGCCATCACGCGGGCGCTGGGGCCCGAGACGGGCGTCTTCGTGCTCATCGTGGTCGTCATCGGCGGCCTGCGCTGGATGCCGGTGGCCCGCCTGGTGCGGGCGCAGTTCCTCTCCCTGCGCGAGAAGGAGTTCGTGGAGGCCGCCCGCGCCCTGGGCGCCGGCTCGCTGCGGCAGGTGGTGCGGCACATCCTGCCGAACGCGGTCGGGCCGGTCATCGTGGCCGGCTCCCTCGACGTGGCGGCCGCCATCATCGCCGAGTCCACGCTGTCCTTCCTGGGCCTCGGCTTCCCGCCCGACATCCCGACCTGGGGGCGCATCCTCTTCGACGCCAAGGACAACCTGGACTTCGCGCCCCACTGGGCCCTGTTCCCGGGCGCGGCCATCTTCCTCACGGTCCTCTCCATCAACTACGTCGGCGACGGCCTGCGCGACGCCCTGGACCCCCGCAAGGTCCTGAGCCGGTAGCGCCCTCAGCGGCGGCGGCGGTCCAGCCAGTAGCGGTCGGGGCGGCGGAGCACGCGCTCGGCCACCAGGCGGCCGGCCCGCTCCAGGTCGCCGGCCCGGAAGCAGGCCTCCAGCAGCGTGTCGTGGAAGACGTCGCGCTGGGCCCGGCTGCCGCCCAGCTCGACGATGCGCGGCCGGAGCGGCTCGATCCGGGCGATGGCGCGCCCGTAGTCGGCCGCCGCGAAGGCGTGCAGGCCCTCGAGGAGCGGGATCACGAGGTCGCCGGTGAGGCCGGTGCGATCCCGGCCCGCGCGCTCGCGCAGCAGGTCGAGCTGCCGGCCGGCGGTCGGCCAGTCCCCCGCCCCGGCCAGGGCCATCCCCAGGTGGACGGCGTGGAAGAGCAGGGCCTGCCGGTCGAGCCGGGTGGCGGCGATCTCCGCGAACGGCCGCCAGCGGTCGCCCACGTCCTGGCCCACCAGCATCAGCCGCCAGAGGAGCGAGATCGAGTCGTGCAGGTTGCCGGCGATCGCCGACGCCTCCCGCTCGAACACCCGGCGGCTCATCGCGGAGGCCCGGGCGACGTCGCCGCGGGCGAAGTGCATGAGCGCCAGGTGCCAGAGGAGGTGGTTGCGGAACCAATTCACGCGCCGGCAGGGGTGGATCGAGGGCGGCAGGCGGCCGATGCCGGTGTCGAAGGCGGCCATCTCGTACAGCGCGTGGGCCAGGGCGTGGATGGACCAGGCGTCGGTCGGGTTGCGGGTCAGGGCCGCGCGGGCCACCCGCACCGCCTCGTCGCAGCGGCCGGCCTCCTCGAGCGCGAAGGCGTGCAGCCCCAGCGCGAAGGCGTTGCCCGGCGAGTGGCGCGTGAGCGCCGTCGTGAGGGCCAGCATGTCCGGGAAGCGGCCCTGCCAGAACCAGATGAAGTAGAGGCGCTGGGCCACCAGCAGGTCGCGCGGCCAGCGGTCCAGGTGCTCGCGCTGCGCCTGCTCGGCCTCCCGGGTCCGGCCGGTGACCAGCAGGGCCAGGCTCTCCACGTGGCTCCGCTCGCGCTCGCTGGCGCCGGCCGCCGTCCGCCGCGCCGTCTCCGCCGCCTGCCGG
>JBBIIW010000155.1:0-6934 GCA_037446305.1 Candidatus Rokuibacteriota bacterium | reverse complement strand
GCCGGCCCGGGTGGCCGCGCGGGTGGAGGCCGAGGCGGCCGCCCGGGGCGTGCAGGTCCTGGAGTACGAGCTGGTGGGGTGCGCGCCCGCCGACGCCATCCCGCCCGGCCTTCGCCGGCGGCTGCCCGGCCTGCGGGCCAGCCAGCTCCTGGATCCCCGGCTCTTCGCCGGGGACGCCGCCGGCCCTTGACATGCGATTCCATATTTCGATAATCTTCGAAACGTGAAAACGCTCCCCCCGAGCCGGCTGCAGGCCCGCCAGGGCCACGTCGAGGCCTTCAAGGCCCTGGCCCACCTCACGCGCCTGCAGGTCTTCTTCTTCCTGGTCCGCGCCGGCCGCGAGGTGCCGGCCGGCGAGATCCAGGCCCAGCTGGAGATCCCGGGGCCGACCCTGTCGCACCACCTGGACCTGCTCCGGCGGGCGGGGCTCGTCGCGAGCCGGCGGGAGGAGCGCTACGTCTATTACTCGGTGCGCCCGGAGACGGTCGGCGAGCTGGTGCGGCTGCTGACCGCCTGCTGCTGAGGGCGGGGGAGCGAGACGATGAGCGAGCCCATCAAGGATGCCATCCGCGAGAAGTACGGCCGGGCCGCCCGGCAGGCGGCGGACGGAAGCCGCGCCTGCTGCGGCGGCGCACGCGACGAGCGCCGGGATCCGATCACCGGCAACCTGTACGCGCCCGCCGAGACCGCCGGCCTGCCCGAGGAGGCGGTGCGGGCCTCCCTCGGCTGCGGCAACCCCACGGCCCTGGCCCCGCTGGCCCCCGGGCAGGTGGTGCTCGACCTGGGCTCGGGCGGCGGCATCGACGTCCTGCTGGCCGCCCGGCGCGTCGGGCCCACCGGCCGGGCCTACGGGTTGGACATGACGGACGAGATGCTGGCCCTGGCCCGCGAGAACGCCGCCCGCGCCGGCGTCACCAACGCCGAGTTCCTGAAGGGCGACATCGAGGCCGTCCCCCTGCCGGACGCCTCGGTGGACGTCGTGATCTCCAACTGCGTCATCAACCTGTCCACCGACAAGGACGCCGTCTTCCGCGAGGCCTACCGGGTGCTCCGCCCCGGCGGCCGCTTCGCGGTCTCCGACATCGTGGTGCGCGGCGAGGTCCCGGCCGAGGTCCGGCGCAGCGTGGAGCTGTGGATGGGCTGCGTGGCCGGCGCGCTGGGCGAGGAGGAGTACCGGGCGCGCCTGGCCCGGGCCGGCTTTACGGACATCGACGTGGAGCCCACCCGCGTGTACCGTGTCGAGGAGGCGCGGGAACTCCTGGCCGCCGCCGGCATCGACGCCGACGCCGTGGCGCCCCTGGTGGACGGCAAGTTCATGAGCGCGTTCGTGCGCGCCCGCAAGCCCGAGGAGGCGAGAGCCATGTCCACGCTGCCGCGCGTCCACGTGCACCTGACCGTATCCGATCTCGCCAGGAGCCGGGCCTTCTACGAGGCCTTCCTCGGCGCCGCGCCCGTGAAGGTCAAGGACGGCTACGTGAAGTTCCTGCCCGACTGGGCCCCGCTGAACCTGGCCCTGTCGGCCGGTGCCGCCGGGCCGGGGCGGGGCGCCGCCGCGCACCTGGGCGTGCAGGTCGCCTCCGCCGCCGAGGTGGTGGCCCGGCTGGAGCGCGTCAGGGCCGCCGGGCTCGCCGTCCGGGAGGAGTTCGGCGTGAACTGCTGCCACGCCAACCAGGACAAGTTCTGGGTCCAGGATCCCGACGGCGTGGAGTGGGAGGTCTACGTCCTCAACCACGACCTCGAGGACGAGACGCCGGCCGCCGGCCGCCAGGCGCTGCCGCTGGTCACGGCCGCGGCCTGCTGCGCGCCGAGGCCATGACCACGGCCACCCAGACGGTGCCGGTCGAGGTGGTGAGCTGGGTGACCCGCTTCGTCGGCGGCGACGGGACCGGCCGCCGGGTCTTCGAGGAACCGGCCGGTCCCGGCGCCACCCCGCGCTCGGTGCTGCGCGGGCTCAGCGCCCGCTTTCCGGAGCTGGCGGCGGCGCTGTGGCACGGCGACGCGATCGGCGAGCACATCGAGGTGCTGGTCAACGACGCGGTGCTCGGCGTCACCCACACCCTGGACTCGCCGCTGCGCCCCGGCGACCGCATCACCCTGCTCGGCCAGTACATGGGCGGCTGAGCGGGCCGTGGCCACCTACCGGGTCATCGCCTGGCGGGGCGTGCCGGCCAGCATCGAGGTGAGCGACGAGACCGAGACGGTGACGGTCCCGCTCTCGGAGCGCTTCCAGATGCTGATCGACGCCGCCGCCATGCAGCTCGGGCTCCACGACTCGGAGGCCTACATCGAGCAGTGGAGCCGCGGCCAGCCCGAGCAGCGCCCCGGCTCCGCGCGCGAGGTGGCCGAGGCCGTGGCCGCCGAGCTGGAGCGCCGCTTCCCGGAGTTCATCGAGCAGGCCTCCCGGCGCCCGTGAGGGCCCGGCTCGACCCCTGGCTGGTCGCCCTGTGCGCCTCGCGCACGTTCATGACGTTCGTGTTCATGACCTACGCGGCCACGCTGCCCGTGCTGCGCCAGGAATGGGCCATGACGGCCACCGCCGCCGGCTCCATCTCCACCGGGTTCCAGGCCGGCTATGCCGTCTCCCTGCTGGTCTTCTCCTGGCTGGCCGACCGCGTGAGCGCCCGCCGGGTGTACCTCTGGTCGGCCTGGCTGTCGGCGGCGGCGGCCCTGGCCTTCGCCCTCTTCGCGCGCTCCTATCGCTCGGCGCTGGTCCTCTACACCGTGGTGGCCCTGTCCCAGGGCGGGACCTACACCACCGCCATCATGCTCATCGCCGACCGCTACCCGCGCGAGCGCCGGGGCGCGGCGGTGGGCTGGCTGCTGGCCAGCGCCTCGCTCGGCTACGCGCTCTCGCTGGTGACGGCCGGCGTCGCCCTGCGGGTGGGCGGCTACCCGCTGGCCTTCCTGGCCACCGCGCTGGGGCCGGTGGTGGGCCTGGGCACCGGCTGGCTGGCCCTCCGGTCCTCGCCCAACGTCGTCCACCGCCGCGCGGCCGGCGCCGGCTTCGGCGCCGAGGTGCTGAAGAACGGCCCGGCCATGCGGCTGATGCTCGGCTACACGTTCCACTCCTGGGAGCTGCTGGGGATGTGGACCTGGACGCCGGCGTTCCTGGCCGCTGCACTGGCGGTGGCCGGCGTGGGCGGTCTGGCCGGCGTGGCGCAGGGCGCCTACATCTCGGCCGCCTTCCACGTGGTGGGGCTGGTGGCCGGCTTCAGCATGGGGCGGCTCTCGGACCGCCTGGGCCGCCGGGACGTGCTGGTGACGCTGGCCGCCCTCAGCACGCTCTGCTCGTTCGGCTTCGGCTGGCTGATCGGCTGGCCGGCCGGGCTGATCTTCCTGGTCGGCGCCGTCTACGGCTTCACGGCGCTGGGGGACTCGCCCGTCCTCTCGACGGCCTTCACCGAGGCGGTGAATCCCGCCTACCTGGGCTCGGCGCTGGCGCTCCGCTCCCTGCTGGGCTTCGGCGCCGGCGCCATCGCGCCGCTGGTATTCGGCTGGGTGCTCGACGCCACCAACCCGCCCGGCGTGACGCCGGTGATCTGGGGCTGGGCCTTCACGGCGCTGGGCCTGGGCGGTGTGGTGGCGACGTGGTGCGCCTGGGGCCTGCCCCGGAAGTGAGGGCAGGCGAGCCCGCCGGACCCGCGTGATAGACTCCGCGGCATGAGCCGGACCATCCCGGCCAAGCTCGTCGAGGACACCGCGCGCGAGCTGATGGCCCGGGCGGCCATCGACATCCCGCCCGACTTCCGGGAGGGCGTGCGGCGGGCGCGCGACCGGGAGCCGAACCGGCTGGCCCGCTTCGTGCTGGACGAGATGCTGGCCAACTGGGAGCTGGCCACGGCGGAGCGGCGGCCGATGTGCGCGGACACCGGGCTGCCGCGCTACTACGCGCGGGTCGGCAACGAGGCGCGGATCGAGGGCGGCTTCGTGGCCCTCGAGCGCGCGCTCCGCCGGGCCACCGCCGAGGCCACAGCCAGCATCCCGCTCCGGCCCAACCGGGTCCACCCGCTGACGCGCGAGGACCCCAACACCAACGTCGGCATCCACGCTCCCGAGATCACCTACGCCTTCGAGCCCGGCTGGGACTGGATCGACCTCACGACCGTCCACAAGGGCGGCCTCTTCGGCTCCGACTACCGGATGCTCTTTCCGGCCGACGGCGTCGGGGGCATCAAGCGCTTCTTCGTGGACACGCTGGTGCAGTTCGGCCGGCGGGGGCTGGCCTGCCAGCCGGCCATCGTGGGTCTCGGAATCGGGGGCGCCAAGGACACCTGCGTGCGGCTGGGCAAGGAAGCCGCCTGCCTGCGGGTCGTCGGCAGCGTCAACCCCGACCCGGCGATCGCCCGGCTGGAAGCGGAGCTGACGGCGCTCGGCAACCACATCGGGATCGGCGCCATGGGCTTCGCCGGCACGTCGCTGGTAGTGGCCACCCACGTGGAGGTCGCCTACGGCCACACCGGCGGCCTGCCGGTGGGCATCCACACCTTCTGCCTGTCGTCCCGGCGGGCGACCGCGCGCATCCATCCCGACGGGCGGGTCGAGCACCGGACGGATCCGCAGTGGTTCACGGACTACTACCGGCGCGCGGGCGTCGAATGAGCGCGGCGGCCCCGGAGCGGCTCGACGACATCGCCATGGACGTGGTGCGCCTGGCGACGCCGGTGGCCGAGGCCGACATCCGCCGCCTCAAGCTGGGCGACGTCGTCTACCTGGACGGGATCGTCTACACCGCCCGCGAGGGCGTGTACCGGAAGGTGGTGGACGAGGGGCGCGGGCTGCCGCCGAGCGTGCGGCGGCTGACCAACGTCAACGTCCACTGCTCGCCGGCGGCCACCGTCCGGCCGGACGGCTCGTACGCCGTGGAGGCGGTGACGGCGACCGCGTCCTTCCGCTTCGGCAAGTCCATGGCCCGGTGGTTCGAGCAGTCCGGAGCCCGGGTGATCGTGGGCAAGGCGGGGCTGACCGAGCTCGCCTACCGCGAATGGTTCGTGCCGTTCGGCGCCGTGTACCTGACCACCGTGGGGTACGGGCTGGGCGCCGCCTACGGCAAGTGCATCCGCCGGGTGGTGGAGGTGCACTGGCTGGAGGAGCTGGGCATCGCCCAGGCGCTGTGGGTGCTCGAGGTCGAGCGGCTGGGCCCCTTCCTGGTCGAGGGCGATCCCCGGGGGCGCAGCCTCTTCGCCCTGGCCAACCGCGAGATCGACCGCCGGCTCACCGAGGTGTACGCGGGGCTGCCGCGGTACGCCATGAGCCGCTTCGGCGAGGCCACGCCCGCGCAGGAGATCGTGTGAGGCCCCGGCGTCGCGGGCCGGCCCGGCGCCGGCGCCGCCTGACGCTGGGGCAGACGCGCTCGCCCGTGTAAGCTGGGGAGGATGTCTCCGCGAAGGAGGGCGCGATGTCCGAGCGCGTGAAAGAGATCCTTTCCTGGTACGGCAGCGACAGCCCGGGCACCCTCACCAACCTGGCCCGGCTGCTCCGCCACGGCGCGCTGGGCGGCACCGGCAGGCTGGTGATCCTGCCCGTGGACCAGGGCTTCGAGCACGGGCCGGGCCGCAGCTTCGCCATGAACCCGGCCGCCTACGATCCCCGCTACCACTTCGAGCTGGCCATCGAGGCGGGCTGCAGCGCGTACGCGGCGCCGCTCGGCTTCCTGGAGGCCGGCGCCCGCGAGTTCGCCGGCGAGCTGCCGCTGATCCTCAAGCTCAACAGCCACGACGTGCTGCGCGAGGAGCGCGACCCGTCCCAGGCGCTGACCGCCGGCGTCGCCGACGCGGTGCGGCTGGGGTGCGTCGGCGTGGGCTTCACGATCTACCCGGGCTCCGAGGCGCGGCTCGAGATGTACGGCCAGCTGCGGGCCGTCGCCGAGGAGGCCAGGCGCCACGGCCTGGTGGTCGTGGTGTGGTCCTACCCGCGCGGCTCGGGCCTGTCGAAGGAGGGCGAGACGGCGCTGGACGTGACGGCGTACGCCGCGCACATCGCCGCCCAGCTGGGCGCCCACCTCATCAAGGTGAAGCTGCCCACGGCCCACCTGGAGCAGGCGGCCGCCCGCCAGGTCTACGAGCAGCACGCGGTGCCGGCCGGCACCCTGGCCGAGCGGGTGCGTCACGTCGTGCAGGCCGCCTTCAACGGGCGGCGGATCGTGATCTTCTCCGGCGGCGCCGCCGACACCGACGAGGCGGTCTTCGAGCAGGTCCGCGCCATCCGCGACGGCGGCGGGTTCGGCTCGATCATCGGCCGCAACTCGTTCCAGCGGCGGAAGCCCGACGCGCTGCGCTTCCTCAAGACGGTGATGGACATCTACGCGGGGGTCGTCAAGTAAGCCTCCGATGATCCTGGCGGGCGACGTCGGCGGCACCAAGACGGCGCTGGCCCTCTTCGACGACGCCGACGCCGCGCCGACGCCCCTGCGCGAGCTCGTGGTGCCGAGCCGATCCGTGGACCGGTTCGAGACGCTCCTGGCCCGCTTCCTGGCCCCGGGGCCGCCGGGCGAGATCGCGGCCGCGTGCTTCGGGGTGCCGGGCCCGGTCGTCGGCGGCCGGTGCGTGGCCACCAACCTGCCCTGGACGCTCGACGAGGCCGCGCTGGCGGCCGCCATCCCCGCCGGCCGCGTGCGGCTCCTCAACGATCTCGAGGCCACCGCCCACGGCGTGCTGGGCCTGCCCGCCGGCGCGCTGGCGCCGCTGCAGGCCGGGCGGCCGCAGCCCGGGAACATGGCCGTCATCGCCGCCGGCACCGGGCTGGGCCAGGCGCTGCTGGTGCGGGACGGCGACCGCTACCTCACGGTGGCCTCCGAGGGCGGCCACGCCGACTTCGCCCCCCGCACCGAGCTGGAGTGGGAGCTGGTGCGGTTCCTGGGCAAGGAGCTCGGCCACGTCAGCGCCGAGCGCGTGCTGTCCGGCGCCGGGCTGGTGGCGATCTACCGCTTCCTTCGGGC
>JBBIIW010000154.1:0-6951 GCA_037446305.1 Candidatus Rokuibacteriota bacterium | reverse complement strand
CGTGTGCTCTTCCGATCTGACGGACGGCGCGGCCGCTACATGCTGCACCGGGCGCCGCGGTTCAACGTGACCGCCGTCGTGTGGGGGCCGGGCGACACCGCCGGCGCCCACAACCACGAGACGTGGGGCGTCATCGGCGTCGTCGACAACGAGATCGAGGAGACGCGGTACCGGGTGACGCCGGCGGCGCCGGGGCGCGCGCGCCTGGAGGTCACGCGGGTGATGCGCCACGGGCCGGGCGCCGTGTCGTGCCTGGTGCCGGGCGACGAGGTGCACCGCATGCACAACCCGACGGGCCGCGACACCGTCGAGATCCACGTGTACGGCAAGGACCTGGCCGGGCTCGAGCGGAAGACGTGGAGCGAGGACGGCAGCGAGAAGCGGCTGGTCAGTCCGAAGTACCTGAACTGCTAGCGGGGGCGGCGGGAGCGCGGGCGGTCGCTCTCCCGGTGCAGCAGCTGGCACCACAGCCGGTTGGCGTCGCCCCCCGCCTCGGCGCTCCCCGACAGGAAGGCGTCCGAGCGCACCGTCGCGTCGTCGGCGCCGTCGCGGCCGGGCAGGTGAGTGTCGCACCACCGGACGTCCAGGATCTCCCGCGTGGGGTCGGCGCCCGGCTCGCAGCCGGGGCAGAACGCGCGGCCGAGCGCGGGCGTCTCGGCGATGTACTCCGTCACGACTCCGGTCCGGGAGCGAACCCGCAGACCTGGTGCATCTAGGGCCAGCATAGCAGCGGCCCCCTCCGGCAAGAATTTTTTAAGGGGGGCGGCGCGCTCGCCGGGAAACGGCCGGAAAACCCCGGCGGGAGGCTTCAGGGAAGCACGGCCCGGGTGGCGGCCAGCGCCTCCCGCGCGACCTCCCGGGCGGGGCGCGCCCAGGCGGCGGGGTTCGGCGCCTCGTAGGACAGCCAGCCCGCGTACCCTTTCGCCGCCAGCAGGCCGAAGATGGCCTGGAAGGGCACCGTACCCTGCCCGGGCGGCAGCCGGTCGAGCACGTGCCCGGGCTGGAGCCCGGTGGCCGGGACGTCGCTGTACTGCACGTACACGATCTCCTCGGGCTGCAGATCCTCGAGGTCCGCCGGACCGGCGCCGGTCCGCCCCAGGTGATAGGTGTCGAGCAGCAGGCCGCAGCGCGGGTGCCCGGCGCGAGCGAGGACTTCCCGCACGCGCTCGACCCGGTCGAGCTGCGCGGCCTGCGAGTTGAACTCGAGGGCGAGCCGCAGGCCGTGGCGCGCCACGATGTCGCCCACCTCCCGCACGCTGGCCGCCGCCTCGGCCAGGTCGCCGGCCGCGCGATCCACCGGGCTCATCACGATGCCGCATCCCAGCCGGGCCGCGCGCTCGCACTGCTCGGCGACGACGTGGAGCAGGCGCGCGCGCTCGCCGCCGCGGGCGAACATCCAGCCGGCCTCCAGGCCCACGCAGGCCACCGGCAGCCCGCTGGCCTGCACCATCTCGATGACGCGGTCGGCCGGGAGCCCGGCCTCCGCCGCCCGCACGAAGTCCAGACGGCGCAGCTCCACGCCGTCCCAGCCGGCGCCCTCGATGACCCGCAGCGCCTCGGCGAGCGGCGTGGTGTCGAGGGTCCAGGTGTGCAGCGCCAGGCGGAAGGGCACGACGAGGGGCGCCTCAGTTGATGCGCTTGTCGCGGCCCTTCCACTCCTTCTCGCGCAGCACGAACTTCTGCACCTTGCCGGTGGAGGTCTTGGGCAGGTCCCCGAACTCGACGGCCGCCGGGGCCTTGAAGTGGGCGATGTGCCGCTTGCAGAAGTCGATGATCTCCTGCTCGGTGGCCCGGGCCCCGGGCTTGAGCGTCACGAAGGCCTTGGGCCGCTCGCCCCACTTCTCGTCGGGGATGGCCACCACCGCGCACTCCAGCACCGCCGGATGCCGGGCCACGCACTGCTCCACCTCGATGGTCGAGATGTTCTCGCCGCCCGAGATGATGATGTCCTTCTTGCGGTCGCGCAGCTCGATGTAGCCGTCGGGGTGCCAGACGGCGATGTCCCCGGAGTGGAACCAGCCGCCGCGGAAGGCCTCGGCGGTGGCCTCGGGCTGCTCGAAGTAGCCGAGCATGACGTTGTTGCCCCGCATGACGACCTCGCCCAGCGTCTGGCCATCGCGGGGGACGTCGCGCATCTGGCCGTCCACCACCCGGACCAGGTCGAACACGGCGTAGCCCTGGCCCTGCCGGGCGGCCAGCCGGGCCTGCTCGTCGGGCGGCAGCGCGTTCCACTCCTCGTGCCACTCGCAGACGGTGTGGGGGCCGTAGGTCTCGGTGAGACCGTAGACGTGGACGGGGCGGAAGTTGAGCTCCTTGAGCTTGCCCAGCAGCGTCGGGGAGGGCGGGGCGCCGGCCACGGTGACGGTCACCGGACGGTCCAGGCGGTGCGCCTTCGGGTGGTTGACGATGCCGATCTGGACGGTGGGCGCGCCGTTGTAGTGCGTGATGCCGTCCCGGTCCAGGTGATCCCAGACCGCGCCCGGGTCCACCTTGCGCAGGCAGTAGTGGGTGCCGCCGACGGCCGTCACGGCCCAGGTGAAGCACCAGCCGTTGCAGTGGAACATGGGCAGCGTCCACAGGTACCGCGTGTCCCAGGTCATCCCGGTCTCGAGGATCTCGCCGATGGCGTTCAGGTAGGCGCCGCGGTGCGTGTACATGACGCCCTTGGGGCGGCCGGTGGTGCCGGAGGTGTAGTTGATGGCCAGCATCTCCTCCTCGTCCTCGAGCCACGACTCCACGGGGCCGGGCGCGCCGGCGGCGAGGAAGTCCTCGTACGGGTCGCCGGCGGCGCCGGTGTCGTCCACCCGGACGACCCGCACGCCGTTGAGGTCCAGCGGCTTGACCAGGCTCTCCAGCTCGGCGTCCACGAAGAGGAAGCGGGAGCCGGAGTGCTGGAGGATGTAGCCGATCTCGTCGGTCGAGAGCCGGATGTTGATGGCGACCAGGACCCCGCCGGCGGCGGGCACGCCGTAGTGCGCCTCCAGCATGGCCGGGATGTTCGGGCACAGGAAGGCCACCCGGTCGAGCTTGCGCAGGCCCGCGCCGCGCAGCGCGGAGGCCAGCCGGTTGACCCGCTCCTCGAACTGCCGGTAGGTGTAGCGGCGTCCGCCGTGGACCACGGCGACCTTGTCGGGCAAGACGTAGGCGTTGCGGGTGAGGAAGCTGACGGGGGTCAGCTCGGTGCGGTAGACCTTGCTCGCCATCCTGCAGCCCTCCGGACTGGGATTGCGCCAGTGTACCCGGAGGGCGCGAGGCAGGGGAAGGGCCGCCCGGGGGCTCTAGTAGCCCTCCTCCAGCAGGGGGAAGGCGCTCAGCGCGTGCGGGCGGGAGACCGGTGTGGCCGGGTGCAGGTAGGAGGGATCGAGCGCGCCCGGGCGGTCCACCCCCAGCAGGCCCAGGCAGATCCGCACCTCGTCCTCCAGCAGCTCCAGCACCCGCACCAGCCCGGCCTCGCCCGCCGCCGCCAGCCCGCAGCAGGCCAGGCGCCCGATGCCTACGGCCTGGGCGCCGAGGGCCAGGGCCTTCACCACGTCGGTGCCGCGCACGAAGCCGCCGTCCACCAGGACCGTGGCCCGGCCGGCGACGGCCGCCACCACCTCGGGCAGGACCTCGATGGCGCCCCGGCCGTGGTCGAGCTGCCGGCCGCCGTGGTTGGAGACGTAGACGCCCTCCACGCCGTGGTCGCAGGCCAGGGCGGCATCCTCGGCGGTCGCGATGCCCTTGAGGATGAGCGGCACGTCGTGCCGGTCCTTGAAGCGCTTGACGTGGTCCCACGTGAGGCCCGCCTGGTAGTCGAAGCCCGTGGCCGCCTGGCGCCAGGGCTTGACGAAGCGCCGGGCCAGGTCGCGCTCGCGCCGGCTGTAGACGGCGGTGTCCACCGTCAGGCAGAAGGCGGCGTAGCCGTGGTCGCGCGCGCGCTCGACGTGGTCGTCCACCCAGGCGTCGTCGCCCCGGACGTAGAGCTGGAAGATCCGGAAACCGTCGGGCGCGGCGGCGGCCGTCTTCTCCAGCCCGGGGTTGCAGACGGACGAGAGCATCAGGGGCACGCCGAAGGCGGCGGCGGCCCGGGCCGCAGTCGCCCCGCCCCCCGGCGTGAACGTCTCGACGGACCCGATGGGCGCCACCAGCACGGGCAGGCGGACGGGACGGCCGAAGAGGGCGGCGGTCGCGTCGACGCGCGAGACGTCGCGGAGCACGCGCGGCCGGAAGGCCAGGGCGTCGAGCGCCTGGCGGTTCCGCCGCAGCGTCGTCTCGGTCTCGGCGCCGCCGATCAGGTAGTCCCAGGGGCCCGGGGCCAGGGCGGCCCGGGCGGCCTGGACGATCTCGTGGAGGGTCTGGAAGCGCTCGTCGAGGCCGGAGGCCATGCGGCCCGTTTATAGCACGGGCCCGCCACGGCCCGGGCCGGCCGCCTTGCGTGCGGGGCGGCCGGCGGATTACGCTCGCAGCACCGCGAGGAGGCCAGCATGACGGTCCGTCCCATCTCGGCCGACAGCCACATGGACCTGATCTACCTGCCCCCCGACACCTTCACCGCCCGGATGGATCCGGCCTTCGGCGACCGCATCCCGCGCGTGGTGGAGCAGGACGGGCGCAAGGTCTGGGTCTCGGGCGGCAGCGTGCTCGGCCCCTACGCCACCTACGGCCCCGGCGTCACCGGGGGCCGGCGGGGGCGGATCCTGGCCGAGGCCGGCTTCGCCTCCGGCGAGCAGACGCGCCCCTCGAACCCCGAGCAGCGCCGCCAGGACCAGGAGCGCGACGGGGTGGAGGCCGAGATCATCTACGGCATCATCGGCATCTCCCGCGGTCTCTTCACCAGCCAGGGCATCGCCGACCACGAGACCCTGACCGCGGTCTACCGCGCCTACAACGACTGGATCGCCGCCTTCAACCGCACGCTGCCGGGCCGCTTCCACGGGCTGGGCTGCCTGCCCAACCACGACGCGGCGCTGGCCGCCGACACCGTGCGCCAGTGCGCGGCGCTGGGGCTGCGGGGGGCCGTGTTCGTGCCGTGGGGATCGGCGATGCCCGTGTGGCACGAGATGTGGGAGCCGATGTGGTCGGCCGCCGAGGAGACCGGCCTGGTCATCTCGTTCCACGTCTTCGAGGGCGGCGGGGCGACGGTGGGCTACGAGGTCAGGGGCCTGCGCCGCCCGGACGTGATCGGCGCCTGGACGGTGGTGGCCCCGCTGCAGATGGACGAGATCCTGGTCTCGGTCATCCTGAGCGGCGTCTGCGAGCGCCATCCCCGCCTCCGGCTGGTGCTGGGCGAGAGCGGGATCGGCTGGATCCCCTACCTCCTGGAGCGCCTGGACGACACCTACGAGGAGCGGCTGGCCGACGACCTCGGGCTGCCGCTGCCGCCCAGCGCCTACTTCGAGCGGCAGATCCACGCCACCTTCCAGAAGGACGTCCACGGCCTGCGGGCCATGGCCCGGATCGCGCCCGACAACATCATGTGGGGCTCCGACTACCCGCACCGGGACGGGACGTGGCCCTTCTCGCAGAAGGCCATCGAGGAGCAGTTCCGCGACATCCCGGAGGCCGTGGCGCGCCGGGTCCTGCGCGACAACGTCTGCCGCCTCTACGGGCTGCCGGCGTGAAGACGGTCGTCGCGCTGGGCGGCGAGGGCATCGGCGTGGAGGTCGTCGAGGCCACCTGCGAGCTGCTCACCGCCGCCGGCCTGCCGCTCAAGATCCTCACGCCCCCGCACGGCGAGGCCGCGCAGAGGACGCACGGCTCGCCCATGCCCGAGGAGACGCGACGCCTCTGCCGGCAGGCCGACGGCGTGCTGTTCGGCGCCGCCGGCGGGCCGGCCTCGGTCGCGGTCATCACCTGGCTCCGGTGGGAGAGCGACGCCTACGCCAACGTGCGGCCCATCAAGTACTACCCGGGCGCCCGCTCGCCGCTCGAGCGGCCGCAGGGGATCGACTTCGTGGTCCTGCGCGAGAACATGGAGGGCCTCTACCCGGCTCGCGAGGGCCGGCTGGACGAGCTGGCGCGCGGGCTGCCCGACCTGCGCGACCGCATCGGGCGCCGGGTGGCCGAGTACGGCGAAGGGACGTTCGCCGTCAAGGTGGTCACCCGGCGCGGCGCCGAGCGCATCGCCCGCTTCGCCTGCGCGCTGGCCCGGCGGCGGAAGGCCCGGGGCCACCCGGGCCGGATCACCTGCGTGACCAAGTCGAACATCCTCTCGGCCTCGGACGGGCTGTTCCAGCAGGTCGCGGAGGCGGTGGTGCGCGAGCACCCCGACCTCGCCTGGGAGCACTACTACGTGGACGACGCCGCCCGCCGCCTGCTCCGCTTCCCGCAAACCATGGACGTCGTCCTGTGCATGAACCTCTACGGCGACATCCTCTCCGACCTGGCCGCCGAGGCCGCCGGCGGGCTCGGCCTGGCCCCCAGCGGCTGCTATGGCGACGGCTGGGCGTACTTCGAATCCGTGCACGGCTCGGCCCCCGACATCGCGGGGCAGGGCATCGCCAACCCCACGGCCACCATCCTGTCGGCGGTCATGATGCTGGAGCACATGGGACTCGCGCCGGAGGCCGAGCGCTTGGAGCGCGCCGTGGCCCGCGTCTACCGCGAGGGGCGCTTCCTCACGCCCGACCAGGGCGGCCGGGCGAGCACGCGGGAGTTCTGCGGCGCCGTGCTGGCCGCGCTGGGCTGAGCGGGAGCCCCGGCCGGGACATGAGCCGGTCCGGGCGGTTGACGGACCCCGTCTCACCCCCGCCACACCCACCAGAGGAACAGGCCGACCATCGCCAGCGCGATGACGAAGTCGGCCACGATGCCGGCCAGGAGCCCGACCAGCGCGCCCAGGCCCGAGCGCACGCTGCCCTCCACGGTGCCGCCGCGCAGCAGCTCGCCGGTGATGGCCCCCGCGACCGGCCCGAACAGGAGGCCGAGCGGACCGAAGAAGAGGCCGACGACGGCGCCCGCGACGGCGCCGAC
>JBBIIW010000153.1:0-6962 GCA_037446305.1 Candidatus Rokuibacteriota bacterium | reverse complement strand
GCCGGCGGGGCCGGGCGCCCGCAGCTCGTCGGGAGGGCCGCCGGCGCGCGGCGCTACCAGCCGCGCCTCACCGGTCGGATCGACGAGCCGGATCCTGGACAGGCGCTTCTCGACCCGGTTGTTGAAGCGGAGGACGATCTCGGCCGGCGGGGCCGGCAGGACCTCGCCGGCGCCGGGCGTCGCGTGCAGCAGCAGCGAGTGGGCGGCGGGAGCCGCCGGCGTCCCGAGGGTGAGCCCGCAGGCGAGCAGGACCTGGAGAGGGCTCGTCAGCGCCAGTCGTCGAGCACCAGGTGGGAGGGGTCCTCGTAATCCTCCTGCTTGCCGTGCTGCATCCGGACCATCGTGAAGTCGATCTGGTAACCCCATCTCAGCAGTGCGCGGTAGGCCGTCCAGTAGCGAGTGTACACGGGGAGCACGACCCGCGTGAGACCCGCGTCGGCGGCCATGTCCTCCACGGCCGTCACCAGGTGCTCGAGGTGCTCCGGGCGGTTGTGGCGCGGGTCCACCGCCAGGTACTTCACGTACAGGGCACCGGTCGGCGCCTCGCTCACGCCCGGCGTGTGGACGACGGCGAAGCCGAGCGCGTCCCGGCCCCGCTCCAGCACGAGCGTGTCGCCCAGGGCCAGCCCGTCGACGATCTCGATCTCCTTGGCCAGATCCAGTCCCCGGCAGAGCGCGCCGGTGATGCGGTGGCAGCGGGCCAGGGTCGCCTTCTTCCGCGCCTCCTCCAGCGCCGAGAAGCGCTGCACCGTCAGGCCGGGGCGCGCCGGCCGCGCCGGCGTCCGGCCGTTGCGGCGCTCCACCGCCCGGCTGGTGATCGCCACCAGCCCCTTGGGCCGGTAGTCGAACTTCGAGTAGAGGAGCAGGTGCTTGGGGCTGGTGGGATAGGTCACCACGCCGTGCAGCGACACCTTGTTCTCCTCGAAGAACGCCTCCACGGCCTGGATCAGCTGCTGGCCGATCTTCTGGTTCTGGTAACTGGTCAGCACCGCGACCGGCCCCAGCACCCCCACGCTGCCCCAGATGACGCCGAGCGAGGCGCCGACGATCTTCGCCTCGTCCTCCTCGGCCACGAAGCAGCCCCACGGCTCCATCAGCCAGCGGTGGTGCACGTACTGCGCGCCGCCGAAGGGCTGGCGCGGGCGGGTGCCGAGCTGGCGCTCCAGGAAGTCGCTGAAGGTCTGCTCGACCACGTCGCGCACGCGGGAGAGATCGCCCTTCCGGACCCGCCGGATCTGGATCCTGGTCGCGCGGCCGTCGGCGCCGGTGCCGACGCGGTCCACGGTCGCCCTCACGCGGTGACTCCCGCCAGGTCCTCCAGCAGCGTGATCACGGCCGAGTGGTCCAGCCCGCCGCGGCCCCGGGCGCGCAGCGCGCTGAACAGCTCCTGCACCACCGCCGTGGTCGGCACCGGCACGCCCAGCGCGTGGGCGGCCTCCATGATGAGCCCCAGGTCCTTGGCGTGCAGGTCCACCTTGAAGCCCGGCCGGTAGCTGTTTGCGATGTAGTTGGGCGCCTTCTGGTCGAGGCACCGGGAGCCGGCCAGCCCGCCGGCCAGCGCCTTGAGCGTGAGCTCGCGGTCCAGGCCCGCCTTGCGGGCCAGCGTCAGCGCCTCGCCCAGCGCGGTGAGGTTGACGGCCACGATGATCTGGTTGGCGAGCTTGGTGAAGCCGCCGAAGCCCAGCGGGCCGAGGTGGGTGATGGTCTTGCCCAGGGCCTGGAAGATGGGCAGGACCTGGTCGAAGACGGCCCGGTCGCCGCCGACCATGATCGAGAGCGTGCCCTCGATGGCGCCCTTCTCGCCGCCCGACACCGGGGCATCGAGCATCCGCACGCCCCGGGCCTCCAGGGCCTGGCCGACCTTCTTCGACACCAGAGGGGAGATCGTGGACATGTCCACGAAGAGCAGGCCCGGACGCGCCCCCTCGATGATCCCCTCCGGGCCCAGGGCCACGGCCTCGACGTCGGGAGAGTTGGGCAGCATCGTGATGAGCACGTCGCACTGTCCCGCGACCTCCCGGGGCGACCGCGCGGCGCGGGCCCCCGCGGCCGCCAGCTCGTCGACGGGGGGCCGGCTCCGGTTGTGGACAACCAGTGGGTAACCGGCCTTGAGGAGGTTTCTGGCCATGGGCCGCCCCATGATTCCGAGACCAATGAATCCGATGGTTTGCGCCATGGCTCCCCCGCGCGCGGCTCTGGCAGGCTAGGGATGTGGGGAAACGGCCGCGCGGCCTTAGTTACCACGCCCGAGCGCGGCGGGTCAAGCGACCGGCTGGCTCTTGCGCCCCCAGAGGTCCCGGACCAGCCACTCGAGGCCCAGGTCCTTCAGCGTCTGCGGCAGCGGCTTGCCGCTCTTCCGGTCGTACCCGACCTTCTCGTACCAGAGGTCCACCATCCGGTCCCACTGCTCGGCGACGGCCTGCCCCTTGGCGGGGCCGTCCACCGGGGTCGAGCCGTACCGGGCCGAGGGCCGCTCGAGGTCCGGGCCCAGGCCGCAACGCAGCCGCACGACCCGCAGGATGGCCGCCACCCGCCGCCCGAAGCGCATGGCCTCGTCCACCGTGTAATACCAGCCGGTGGCGGCGTTGAGCGCCCGGCACAGGTTCTCCATCCGTGTCCGGCCGGTGAAGATGCAGATGCCGAGCGAGTCCTCGAAGTGCCGGCGGCCCCGGATGCCGGCCACCAGCGTGGCGACCTCCTCCCCGGAGAACGGGTTGATGCGAGTCGGCAGCCCCAGCTCGGCCACGTGCACCGGCACGCCGCTCTCCAGCGTGCCGGTCGAGGCCGTGCAGGTGTCGAGCATCTCGTCCCAGCGGGCGCGATGGTCGTGCCCGCGCGGCGAGGCCCCCTGCATCGTGTAGATGGCCGCGGCCTGGGCCTCGCCGCCCAGGCGCTCGGCGGCCCTCTTGACGCCCTCGGCCAGCAGGTCGCCCAGGCCCTCGCGCCGGGTCACCATCTGCAGGAGCCGGTCGGCGCCCTTGATGTCGCCCCACCTGAGCTCGAAGCCCAGCTCCTTGGGGGTGATGAGGCCGCGCTCCTGGCACTCCATCAGCCAGCCGCAGAGCCAGCTGAACTCGTTGACGTCCACGCAGGCCCGGTCCGTCTGGGTGTTGAGCCAGGAGATGCCGGCCTTGTCGGTGGCGCCGATCTGCCAGCCGCACCCGGACCAGCCCTCGTACTCCGGCTCGTCAACGATGGCGCCCCGGTGCTCTCCGCTGGGGATGACCTGCATGTGGCAGTGCCGCATGCCGCAGGCGTTGCACTGGTGGCCCCGGTGGTCGAAGGCCTCCCGCAGCTTGGGCGCCTCCCAGTTCGCCAGGTCGTCGTAGGGGACGTTGGTCGTGTAGTTCTTGATGGGCAGCACGCCCATCTTGCCCAGGTTCACCACCGCCGGCAGCGTGCCGTACTCGTAGAGCGACTTGGCCGACGGGTCGGTCTTGAGGTCGTGGGCGATGTCGTCGGCGGCCTGGATCAGCCCCCGCGGATCGGCCGCCCGGAGCGCGCGGGTGCCGCGCACGATGGCCACCGCCTTCAGCCGCTTGGCGCCCATGACGGCGCCCACGCCGTTCTTGGAGGCCACGTGGCCGTAGTCGCCCTGGATGGCGGCGAAGCGCACGAGGTTCTCGCCGGCCGGACCGATGGAGTACACGGACAGCATGTGGCCCGAGAGGCCGGTCTCGCGGTGGAGCGCGTCCTGGGTCTCCCAGGTGTCCAGGCCCAGCAGGAACCGGGCATCGCGCAGCTCGACGCGGTCGTCGTGGATAGCGAGGTAGACCCAGTCACGCGCCTGCCCCTGCACCACGATGGCGTCGTAGCCGGAGTACTTGAGGTTGGTGCCGAAGAAGCCGTTGGCCTGCGTGGAGGTGGGCCCGTTGGTCATGGCCCCGATGGTCGAGACCGTGAGCGCGCCCGTGCCCCAGACCGGCAGCCCGGCCAGCGGCCCCGTGGCCAGCACGAGGCGATTGTCGGGGTGGTCCCAGCCGACGTTGCCCTTGCCGCCGCGCAGCCCCGTCTCCCGGTAGAGGATCAGGGCGCCCAGACCGGCGCCGCCCAGCCAGGCGCGCTGGTCCTCGGCCGGCCACGGCTCGGCCCAGCACTTCTTCCGGGTCAGGTCCACCCGCAGGATGCGCCCGGCGTAGCCGGGCGTGGGGGACGTCCTGGCGGCCCGCGGCCGGGCCGGCGCGGCCGACGCCGCTCGCACACGCGCTCGGGACTGAGTCATACCGCCACCGGGGTCTGGCCGGGCGCCTTGGCCGGGCGGCCCAGCACGGTTTCGGGGAGCAGCCGGCCGGCCGCCCGCACCGCGAGATAGGCCGGCTTGAGGTCGAAGGGGTTGCGGATCAGGTGCGCCTTCCAGGGACCGAGCGGCACCTGCGACTGCACGAGGCCCTTGAGCATCCCGACGTCGTTGCTCGTCCAGATGTCGCTGGAGGGCCCCAGGATGATGGCGCCGGTCAGGCGGTCGCCGGTGAAGAGGAGCTTCCGGTAGGCGTCCCGCTCGGGCCGGGCGGCCACCGCGACCTCGGCCCGCCCGTCGTCCCAGGCGCCGAAGGAAGCCACGTCCAGGTGGCAGACCTCGACGATGTTCATCACCAGGCTGCCCGCGTAGCGGACGTCCCTGCCGGCCATGTTGGCGCCCGCCACCCGCCCGTGCTCCTGCGCGGTGGGCTCGATGGCGTGGACGGCGGCGCCGCCCGACACCCGGTCGGGCCCCTCGGCCACGTCGCCGGCGGCGTAGACGGCGGGGACGCTGGAGCGCAGGCGGTCGTCCACGACGATGCCCTGGTTGACCCGGATCCCTGACCCCTTCAGCCAGTCCAGGTTGGGCCGGATGCCGGTGGCCATGACCACAGCGTCGGCCAGCACGTCGCCGCCCTTGGCGAAGCGGAGCCGGCGCCGCCCCTGCCGCTCCTCGATCTTGACCAGCCGGGCATCGGTGCGGATGGTCACCCCGTGGCGGGTGAGCCACTGCTGCACCATGCGGGCCGCCGTCTCGTCCACCATGCGGGGGAGGATCCGGGGCGCGATCTCCACGATGGTCAGCCGGGCCCCGAGGGCCAGGATCGAGTTGAGGATCGTGAACGAGATGAAGCCGGCGCCCACCATCGCCACGTGGCTGCCGGGGCGGATGCCGGCGATGAGGTCGCGGCACTGGTCCAGCGTCCAGAAGGCGTGGACTCCCGGCAGGTCGGCGCCCGGCACCGGGGCCTTGACGGCCGACGAGCCGGTGGCGATCAGGCAGTCGTCGTACTCGACCCGCGTGCCGTCGTCCAGGACGCACGCGCCGGCCCGGGTGTCGAGGCTCACCGCCCGCCGGCCCAGGAACGCCTTCACCCCCCAGCCGGCCAGCACGGCGGCCGTGGCGGTGAAGACGCGCGACTCGGCGATCGACCGGTCCAGGTAGTAGGGCAGCACCATGCGGGAGTACGGCTTCTCGGCGCTGACCAGCGTGATCTCCGAGCGCTCGCGCTCCTCCTCGCGGATCGTGCGGATGGCGTTCACGCCGGCCGTGCCGCCGCCGATGATCAGGTGCCGGGTCGCCATCAGGCCACCCCCACCAGCACGCGCGCCGTCCGCTCGGCGGCGAAGTCCCCCAGCCAGTCCGCGGTCGCCACCTCCTCGTAGGTGATGGCGGCGGTCGGGCAGGCCTGCGCGCAGGCGGGATCGCCGCCGCAGAGGTCGCACTTGAAGGCCTTGCGGCGGCCGGGATCGTAGAACATCGTCCCGTACGGGCAGGCGATCGTGCAGAGCTTGCAGCCCACGCACCGGTCGTCGGCCACGTCCTTGGCTCCGGCCGCGTTGATGTCGATGGCCCCCACCGGGCAGGCGGTCATGCACCAGGCCTCGGCGCACTGCACGCAGGTGTACGGCGCGTAGGAGGTGTGGCCCTCGAGGGGCGACACCCGGATGACGGACCGGGCCGGCTGGAACTCCCCGGTCTGCATGTACGAGCAGGCCAGCTCGCAGCGCAGGCACCCGGTGCACCGCTCGGGGGTGATCTTGAGGACTCTCACCGTCGTCTGGGCCCCTTTCTGCCACCCGCGCGCCCCTCCAGGCGCGCGATGAACTCCTCCAGCGGGATGGCCGCCATCGTCATGCCGGCCACGCCGCCCCGCGCGCCCAGCTCGACGGACACGCGGGAGATCGTCGCGTTGTCGGGCGCCTCCATCACCGTGACGAAGTCGTAGGGCCCGAGGACCGCGTACTGCGCGATGACCTTCGCTCCCATCCGCTCCACGTCGGCGTTGACCTTGCGGATCCAGCCGGGCCGCTCGCGCAGGACCCGGCGGCCCGACTCCGACAGCGTGCTCAGCATGACGTAGACGGCCACGGTCGGCGCTCCTTCCCCGGACAGCGGCGCCTAGTATACCCCGCCTACACGGGCGCCCGGCTGTCCGACGGCGCGAGGAACTGGTAGACGGACGTGAAGTCCTTGCGGCCCCAGCCGTGCGAGGAGGCCAGGCGCAGCACCTGCTGGGCGGCCGGGGCCACGAAGACGGGCACCCGCAGCGTGCGGGCGGCGTTGACGGCCAGCCCCAGGTCCTTGGCCATCAGGTCGGTCATGAAGCCCGGCGCGTAGTCGCGGCTGGAGGCCGCCCGCGGCACCAGCCCCGGCACCGGGTGCATGTGCTCCATCAGCCAGGTGTGGCCCGAGGAGCGCGAGATGACCTCGGTCAGGACCTTGGCGTCGACGCCGAAGCCCTCGGCGATCCGGAACGCCTCGCTGACCGCCACCGCCGCCACGCCGGCGATGAGGTTGTTGCAGAGCTTGGCCACCTCGCCGGCCCCCACGGGGCCCACGTGGATGATGGAGGCGCCCAGCGCGGCCAGCACCGGCCGCGCGTCCTCCAGGTCCCGGGCGTCACCGCCCACCATGATGGCCAGCGTGCCGTCCTCGGCCCGCGGCACGCCGCCCGAGACGGGCGCGTCGAGGAACCGCGCGCCCCGCTCGGCCAGCCGCG
>JBBIIW010000152.1:0-7045 GCA_037446305.1 Candidatus Rokuibacteriota bacterium | reverse complement strand
GGTGGAGCCCATCCTGGCGCGCCTGTCCCGCTGCCCGGTTGCGCCCGCGCCCGCGGTCGGCGTGGGCACCGAGTTCCGCCTGGGCGGCCAGGTTGCCGGCGCCGCCCTGGTGCACGCGGACTGCCTGGCCCACCTCAGGGCCTTCCCGGCCCCGGGCCGCTGACCGGGGCCCCGGAGTCTCCGGGCGCAATCACCCGCGAACGACAGGAACGCAGCTCCGACCGGCTGCTCACGTGTTTTCCGACATTTTAACAGGTAGTTACAGTCAAGGCCGATTTGTCTTGCTTTCAGGTCAATATTTGATCTATCGTTCGGTCAACTCATGGCCCGACTGCTGGCCAAGTACTACGTCATTCGCTCGATCCTCCGCGCCCGACTGCAACGCGAGTACGTCCCTGGCTCGCGGCTTCCGACGGAGTTCGAGCTCTGCCGGATGTTCGAGGCGAGCCGGGTCACGGTGCAGCAGGCGCTGGCACTCCTCGAGAAGGACGGGCTGATCCGCCGCGAACAGGGCCGTGGCACCTTCTACCTCGGCGAGCCGCCGGGGTCGAGCAAGGCGAGGCTCAGCGGGCTCCTGGAGTCCGTGTTGAAGTACCGGGAGGGCGCCTACGCGCGGGTCCTGGACAAGCGGATCATCCCCGCCTCGCCCCGCATCGCGGAGCATCTCCGCATCCGCCCGGATGCCCCCGTGGTCGCCATCGATCGCGTGGCCATCGTCGACGAGGCGCCCATCCTGTTCATCGCGGCCTTCCTGCCGGCGGACATCGGCGCCCCGCTCCTCTCGGAAGAAGGCGAGCTGAGTCAACGGAAGAGCATCGTCTCCATCCTGCAGGACAAGTACGGCATCCCGGTCGCCTCGGTCCGTCAGACGATCGGCGCCGTGCTGGCCGATCCGTCCTTCGCCCCCGCGCTCGGCGTCGAGCTCGGGGAGCCGGTGCTGGAGGTCGAACGGACCTACCTCGACGTCAACGGTCGACCGGTGAACTTCAGCAGCGCGTTCTATCGCACCGACCGGTACCGCTTCGAAGTGACCCTCAAGGAGTGGCGCTAGTCATGCCCGGCCAGTCCGCGATGCCGTCCGTCGTCACCCCGCCCGAGCTCGAGTCTCTTGCGCCGGTCTGGTCGCACCTCACGACGCTCGTCGTCGATCGCGCGGTGGGCGCCACGCTCATCGACGCGACGGGCCGCGAATACCTCGACTTCACCTCCGGCATCGGCGTCACGAACACCGGCCACTGCCATCCCCGGGTCGTCGCCGCCGTGCGCGAACAGGCGGGCCGCCTGCTCCACGGCCAGCTCAACATCGTCCTCCATCAGCCCGTGCTGCAGCTGGCCAGGGCGCTCACGGCGGTCGTCCCGGCCGGCCTCGACACCTTCTTCTTCGCCAACAGCGGCGCCGAGGCGGTCGAGGCGGCGGTCAAGCTCGCGCGGCGAGCCACGGGCAGGCCGGGGATCATCGTCTTCCAGGGCAGCTTCCACGGCCGCACGCACCTCGCGATGAGCTTGACCACCTCGAAAGCCGTCTACCGCGCGGGGTACCAGCCGCTCGTCCCGGGTGTCGTGGTCGCGCCTTACCCCTATCCCTTCCGTTATGGCTGGGAGGCCGAGGAGACCGCGCGCTTCTGCCTGCGCGAGCTGCGGCATCTGCTCGTCACCCAGACCTCGCCCGAGGAAACGGCCGCTGTCCTCATCGAGCCCATCCTGGGCGAGGGCGGCTACGTGGTGCCGCCCGACTCGTTCCTCCGGGGCGTCGAGCAGCTCTGCCGTGAGCTGGGACTGCTCCTGATCCTCGATGAAGTGCAGACCGGCTTCGGTCGCACCGGCCGGTTCTTCGCCCTCGAACACGCCGGCGTCCGACCGGACGTTCTCGTGATGGCCAAGGGCATGGCCTCCGGGCTGCCCCTGAGTGCGATCGCGGCGCCGGCCAGCCTCATGGCCCGCTGGCCGGTCGGCTCTCACGGGGGCACGTACGGGGGCAACGCCGTGGCCTGCGCGGCCGCCCTGGCGACACTTGGCGTGCTTCGAGACGAAGGCCTGGTGGACAACGCCGCCGCCATGGGCCGGCGCCTCCTCGACCGGCTGTCGCAGCTGGCCCGGAAGGACGCCCGTATCGGCGAGGTGCGAGGTCGAGGATTGATGGTGGCGACCGAGTTCGGCCGGGCCGGCGGCGCCCCGGACCCGGCGACGGCCAGGGCCGTCCAGAAGGGGTGCGTCGACCGCGGGCTGCTCCTGCTCACCTGCGGGCCCCACGACAACGTCATTCGCTGGATCCCCCCGCTCGTCGTGACCGGGGCCCAGATCGAGCGCGCGGTGGAGATCTTCGCGGAGGCGCTGGCGGCCGTGCGGTGACCCGATCGACGCCGCTCCTGATCCGCGGCGCTCACCTGATCGACGGGACGGGCGCCGACCCCCAGCCTGACTGCAGTCTTCTCATCGAGGCCGGCCGGATTGTCGAGGTCCGGCCCGGCGGCGGCCTCCGCGCCACGGCCGATACCCGTTCCGTCGACGTCCAGGGACGGGCCGTGATCCCCGGCCTCTTCAACTGTCACGTTCATCTCCATCTCGACGCGGGGCCCCAGCCGCTGGCGGCCCTCGCCGCCGAGCCCCCGGGGCTCAGCGCCCTCCGCGCCGCCCACCGGGCGCAGGCGATGCTCCGGCGCGGAATCACGACGGTGCGCGACTGCGGAGCGAAGGACTGGCAGGTGATCCACCTCCGCGATGCCGTCGCCTCCGGTGCCGTCCAGGGACCGAGGATCCAGGCCTGTGGCCGGGCTCTGTGCGCCGCCGGGGGTCATGCCGCCGTGCTGTCGGAGCCGGTGGCCGACGAGGTGGAGATGGCCAGGGCGGCCCGCCGACAACTCGAGGCCGGGGCGGACTTCCTCAAGGTCATGGCGACGGGCGGCTTCGGCAAGGACGGAGAGCAGCTCGACCGCTGCGAGTTCGAGGTGGAGCCCATCCGGCTCGCGGCGGAGATCGCCCATCGAGCCGGCCGGAAGCTCGCGGTCCACGCCTACGGCAACCTGGGCATCCGCAACGCGATCGCGGCCGGCGCCGACAGCATCGAGCACGCGACCTTCGTGGACGACGAGACGCTCGACCTGCTGCGCCGCCGCGGGATCTTCATCGTCCCCACGCTGACGAACACCTATCGGGTGGCGACGGAGGGCGAAGCCGGCGGTATCGCCCCCTACATCGTGAAGACGGCCTCCCGCGTCTTCCCCACGATGATAACCAACGCCGGGCGCGCCTACCGGGCAGGGGTCAAGATGGCGCTGGGGACCGACGCCGGCTCCTGGCTCAACCCCCACACCGACGTGGCCACGGAGATCCGCCTGCGCGTCGAGGCCGGGGCGACGCCGCTGGCCGCCCTCACCATGGCCACGTTCCTGAGCGCGCACTGCCTGGGCCTGGAGGCGATCGTGGGGAGCCTGGCGCCGGGGAAACTCGCCGACGTCGTCGTCCTGGACGGTGACCCGCTCACCGACCTCACCGCCTTCGAGCGGGTCCACGCGGTCTACCAGAGCGGCGTGCCCATCGCGCTGGACCGGACCCCGTCGTAACCGTTTCCCGGAGCGATCCGAGAAAGGAGATCACCATGCAGCGCTTCAGACTCCGGTCGGTCGTCGGTCTGGCTGTCCTGGCCATCACGCTCCTGTCCGCCGCCGCGCCCGCGGCCGCCGCCGAGATCAACATCTTCTCGGGATCGAGCCCCGTCTTCGCCCCCGTCTTCATCGCCGACATGAAGGGCTTCTTCAAGAGCGAGGGCGTCGCCGTCTCGGTGCGGACCTTCACCAGCGGGGCCGAGGCGACCGAAGGGTTCCGGGCGGGGGCCGCCCAGTTCCTGGTCGCCAGCGACACACCGCTTCTCTACCTTCTGGCCGGCGGCGACGTCGTGATGCTGGCCCAGTTCTCCCAGAATCAGGACATGCTCCTGATCGTCGGCGACAAGAGCGTCAACCAGGCTGCGGACCTCAAGGGCAAGAAGATCGGCCTGGTCCGGAAGTCGGCCTCCGAGTACCTGCTGCGGAACTATCTGCGCCGGGGCGGCCTCAGCCTCGACGACGTCAAGCTGGTGCATCTGGCGCCGTTCGATCAGGTCCCCGCCATTCTCCGCGGGGACGTCGACGCGCTCTCGACCTGGAAACCCTTCGACCAGAAGATGTTCAGCCTCGGGCCTGACCGGTTCCAGGTCCTGTCGTGGAATGCCAGAGAGGACTACGTCCTCTACTCGGGCATCGTCGCCAAGCGCAGCTACGCCGCCACCAATCAGGAGGCGGTGACCAGCGTGCTCCGCGCTCTGCGCAAGGCGGCGGACTGGCTCGCCGGGAACGACGCGAAGACGGTGAGCCAGACGCTGGGCCAGTATCTCAAGACGAGCCCGGAGGACGTGGCGTATGTCATCAAGAGCAACACGTGGTCCATGGTGGACGACGCGGGGTTCCGGAAGACGCTCCAGGACATCGAAGGGTTTCTCCTCTCCCAGAACCTGATCGGGAAGCGAGTGAACTGGCCCGAGGTGTCGGGGGTGGCCTTCCTCCGGAAGGTGGATCCGACCCTGGTGAAGGAGTAGGCGGCCGCGAGGCCCGGAGGACCGGGAGACGCCCGCCGATGGGAACCTGGCGGCACCTTCACGTCGAGGGACTGCACAAGCGATTCGAGCGGGGCCCCGCCGTCCTGCGGGACATCAACCTGATCGTGGACCGGGGCGCATTCGTGTGCGTCCTCGGACCCAGCGGGTCCGGCAAGAGCACGCTCGTGGACCTGATCGCCGGCTTCGAACGCCCCACGGCCGGGCGAATCAGCTACGACGACCGCCCCATCGTGGGCCCGGGGCCCGACCGGGTCGTCGTCTTCCAGGACATCAGCAACGCCCTCTATCCCTGGCTCACGGCCATCGAGAACGTCGAGTTCGGCCTCAAGAAGCGCATCCGCTCGCGCGCCGAGCGGCGGAGGGTCGCCGGGGAGGCGCTGCGCCTCGTCGGGCTCGACAGTGACGCGCACAAGTTTCCGTCGGAGCTCTCGGGAGGAATGAAGCAGCGGGCTCAGATCGCGCGGGGTCTGGTCATGGAGCCGGAGATCCTCATCATGGACGAGCCCTTCGCCGCTCTGGACGCGATCACCCGCCGCTACCTGCAGTACGAACTGAAGCGAATCTGGCACAAGACCGGCACGACGATCATCTTCGTCACCCACGACATCACCGAGGCCTTGATCCTCGCCACCGACGTCGCGGTCCTGACCCGCGGCCCGGAGGCCACGATCAAGGATGCCTTCCGTCCCGCGCTGGCGCCCGACACGAAGCCCGGCGATCCGGCCTTCGTCGCCGCCTCCCGACGGATCGAAGCGCTCATCGACACCCACGCCAACGGCCGGCACGGGAACGGGACATGATCGGGCGCTGGAAGCCCCTGCTCGCGGCCGGCGTCGCCCTCACGCTCTGGCAGCTGCTCGCGCACTGGGCCGGGTCGCCCCTGCTGATCCCCCCGCCCGGGCACGTGGCGCGCGCCTTCGTCCAGCTGACCTCGAACGGAGAACTGCCCCAGCACGTCGCGATCAGTCTGCAGCGCCTCGTCGTCGGGCTCCTGGTCGGCGTCCCGCTCGGCACCGTCCTCGGCTGCGCCATGGGACGCTCCCGGTTCCTCGACGCCTTCGTCGACCCGTTCATCCGCATGGCGAACTCGATCCCGGCCATCGCCCTGATCCCGTTCAGCCTTCTCTGGTTCGGCGTCACCGAGCTCGCTCGTTACGCGCTGCTCGTCTACATCGTCGCGCTCACCCTCGCCCTCGCCGCCCGCCACGGGGTACGACAGGTCCCGCAGATCCGCCTCAAGGCCGCCAGCGCGCTGGGCCTCGGCCGGATCGAGGCCTTCCGCCGGGTCGTCATCCCCTCCACCTTCCCGGCCATCCTGGCCGGGACGCGAACCGCGATCGGGCTGGGCGTGATGGTCATCGTGGCCGCCGAGATGCTGGGGGCCACCAGCGGCCTCGGTTACCTGATCATGGAGGGGCGCGCGCATTACAACGTGGAACGCATGTTCGTCGGCATGATCGGCCTCGGGATGCTGAGCCTGGCGCTCGATCGGACCTTCTCCCTGGCGATCGAGCGTGGCCTGCCGCGCTGGTCCGTGAAGCGCCGGGTCCGGTGATGATCTCTCGGCTCGCGACGCTCGCCCACCGCGCCTGGCCGGGCGTCCTGTCCGTCGGTCTGGCCCTCGCCGCCTGGAGCCTGGCCAGCGCCTACCTGGTGGACCCGGCCTTGTTGCCGTCTCCGGCCCGGGTCTGGAGCGCCGCCAGCCGGATGCTGCGGTCGGGGCAGCTGGCCGAGGCGATCGGGGTGAGCCTCACGCGGATCGCGATCGGCTATGCGATCGGCGCCCTGGCCGGGCTCCTGACCGGCCTCCTCCTGGGCGGCGTCCGCCTCGTCGAGGCCGTCCTCGGCCCCCTGTTCGAGTTCCTGAAGGGGCTGCCGCCGATCGCGCTGGTCCCGCTCGCCATCATGTGGTTCGGGATCGGCGAGCTCCCCAAGCATCTGATCATCGCGTACATCGTCTGGGTGGTCGTGACCGTGCACACCGCGGTCGGTGTTCGCGAAGTGCCGGCGATCCGGCTCCGGGCCGGCCAGGTGCTCGGCCTGTCAGCGCCGGAGCGGTTCCTGCGGATCGTCCTGCCGTCGGTGGCGCACCCCGCCCTGGCCGGACTCCGCACCGCCATCGGCTTCTCCTACGTGGCGCTGGTGTCGGCGGAGCTGATCGCGGCCAGCAGCGGTGTCGGCTTCATCATCATGGATGCGCGCTTCTCACTGCAGACGGAACAGATGATCGTCGGCCTCATCCTCCTCGGCGCGCTCGGCGGCATCTCACAGGTGGTGTTCGATGTCGCCGCGGGGCGCAGCCGCGTCCTGTCCCGCTATCTCCGGCACTAGGAGCCTGTCCCGGTAAGAGGTGAAAGCATACGCTTACGCCGGGGGGCGTCGGTCGCATGCAGGTGGACGGTAAACATGTTTAGTCACGGACGGCTACGACCCGGGTCATTAGGCCCGGGCCGC
>JBBIIW010000151.1:0-7048 GCA_037446305.1 Candidatus Rokuibacteriota bacterium | reverse complement strand
CCCGCATGCTGGTCGGCCTGGGCGCCGCCGCCGTGTGGGTGCCGGCCATGCGGCTGATCAGCGAATGGTTCCCGGCCCGCGAGCGCGCCCGGGCCACCGGCCTGGTGTCCGCCGGCGGCGGGCTGGGCGGCACGCTCGGCCTCCTGCTGGTGCCCTGGCTCGCCTCGCTCGTGGGCTGGCGATGGGCGTACGCGGCGACGGCGCTGCCGGCCCTTCTCACGCTGGCCCTGATCGTCGCCGTCGTGCGTTCCGGCCCGGCCGCGGCGGGGTCGCGCCCGCCCGGCGGCAGCCTGGGGGCCGTCGTCCGGAGCCGGGCGCTGTGGCCGTTCAACCTGATGGTCTTCTTCTCCTACGGCGGGTACTTCTCGTTCCTCACCTTCCTGCCGACCTTCCTCGTGCACGCGCTGGGAGCGACCGAGCCGCAGGCCGGGCTGATCACGGGGCTCATCACGGCCGGGACCGTCGCCTCCTGGCCGCTCGCCGGCTGGATCAGCGACCGGCAGGGACGCCGCCGGCCGCTCACGCTCGCCAGCCAGGCCTCGAGCGCGCTGGCCTGCCTGGCCTTCGCGCTCGTCGTGCCGGCGTTCGGGCTCCTGGGCGCGGGCGTGGCGGCGCTGGCCACCGGGATCCTCCTGGGGGGCATGATCCTGCCGTTCGTCATGGTGGTCGAGCTGTTCCCGCCCCAGCTGGCGGCCACGGCCGCGGGCGTGGCCAACACGGCCTGCTTCGTCGGCGGCATGGTGCTGCCCATCGTCCTGGGCTGGATCGCCGACCTCACCGGCGGGTTCACGGCTTCCTTCCTGCTGGCGGCCGCGCTGCAGGGGCTGGCCCTGCTCTTCGCGGCCCTGTTGCCGGAGACGGGAGGCCGGCCGACCGCGGTGCCCTGACGGCGCTACCGGCCCAGGTAGGCCCGCCGGGTGGCCCGGCTGGCCAGCAGCGCGGCCCCCGTGCCCTCGAGCGCGATCCGCCCGTTCTCCAGCACGTAGCCCCGCTGGCTCACGCCCAGCGCCTGGCGCACGTTCTGCTCCACCAGCAGCACCGTGGCGCCCTCGGCGTGCAGGTCGGCGACGATCCGGAACATCTCTCGCACGATGCGCGGGGCCAGGCCCTGCGAGGGCTCGTCCAGCATCAGGAGCACGGGGCGGGCCATGAGGGCGCGGGCGATGGCCAGCATCTGCTGCTCGCCGCCCGAGAGCGTCCCCGCCCGCTGCCCGGCCCGCTCGGCGAGCACGGGAAAGCGCTCGAGGACGCGCGCGAGCGTGCGGCGGCGCTCGGCGCGGGCGCGGGCGGCCCAGGCGCCCAGTTCCAGGTTCTCGCGCACGGTGAGGGAGGGGAAGAGCTTGCGCCCCTCGGGGACCTGCACCACGCCCAGCTCGACGATGCGCTCCGGCGGCAGGCCGTCGATGCGGCAGCCGTCGAACGTGATCCGCCCCGCCCGCGGCCGCACGAGCCCCGAGATGGCGCGCAGGATCGTCGTCTTCCCGGCGCCGTTGGCGCCGACCAGGCTGACGATCTCCCCGGGCCCGACCGCCAGCGTGACGTCACGGACGGCCGGCACGTCGCCGTGGGCCACGACCACGCCCTCGAGCGCGAGCACGTCAGGAGGCCGGGCGCATCAGGTAGCGGCCGCGGGGCGGGCCCACCACCTTGCCGTCCTCCCACACGAGCTGCCCGCGCAGGAAGGTGGCGCGGACCTGCCCGGTCAGGGTCAGGCCCTCGAAGGGCGTGTAGCCCTGGGCGGAGGGAGAGTCGGCCGCGCGGACGGTGACGGCGCGCTCGGGGTCGAACAGCGCCAGGTCGGCGTCGTAGCCGGGCGCCAGGTCGCCCTTGGCGGCGAGCCCGAACCGGCGGGCGGGGTTCCAGGCCGTCAGCTCGGCGATGCGGTGGTAGGGGAGGCCGCGCCGGCGGCCCTCGCTGGCCAGGCCCGCCAGCAGGTACTCGGTGCCGCCGAATCCGGCCCGGGCCAGCCAGATGTCGTCGGGACGCTCGGCGGCCACCTTCAGCTCACGGGCGCAGCAGGCATGGTCGCTCACCACCCAGTCCACGTGGCCGTCGAGCAGGGCCTGCCACAGGAACTCCACGTCCGGGCGCGGCCGGATCGGCGGGTTGACCTTGGCCCAGCAGCCCGCGGGCGCCTCGCAGTCGAGGAGCAGGTGCCCCACCGTGACCTCGCGCCGCAGGTCGAGGTCGGGAAAGGCGCGGGCGGCCTGCAGGGCGGCCTCCATCGCCTTCCGGGACGACAGGTGCAGCAGGTTGACGTTGCGACAGCCCGTCTCGTGGGCGAGCGCGGCCGCCATCCAGACGGCCAGCGCCTCGGCGTGCGGCGGGCGGGCGGCGCTGTAGGCCCGGAGGCCGGTGAGGACGCCCTCGCGCTGCACGAGGCGGGTGTAGGCGTTCAGGATGTCGGCCAGCTCGCAGTGCAGGCTCACGCTCACGTGGCGGGCCAGGTCGGGCCGGGCGGCGGCCAGCCGCGCGGCGCCCCGCATGACGAACTCGAAGTGGGCCAGGTCGTAGCGGTCCTCCGGGGGCAGCATCAGGAACCGCCGCTGGGCTTCAGGATCCGTCTGACCGTGCAGGCCGTAGCCACCGTAGAACATGAAGATCTTGAACGACGGCACCCCGTGCTCGACGGCGAGCGCCTCCATCTCGGCGACGTGGGACGCCTCGATGGGGGCCACGTGGTAGCCGTAGTCGCAGAAGTAGCGGCCCTCGGAGAGCCGGAGGATCTGCGGGAAGACCTCGCGGTAGGGGCCCCCGCGGTTCAGGTAGTACTGCCCGGTGCGCACGTAGGTCAGCATCGTCGTCACGCCGCCGGCCACGGCGGCCCGCGACTCGGTGGCCGCGTCGTCGGGCAGCGGAGCGTAGATGCCGACGTGGGTGTGGGCGTCGACCAGGCCGGGAAAGGCCAGCCAGTGGCGGGCGTCGAAGACCTCCCGGGCCTCGGCGACCGGGATGTCGGGTGCCAGCCGCGCGATGCGGCCGCCGGCGATCCCGATGTCCAGGCGCGCGATCTCGGGCTGACCCGGCCGCACCACCCGCGCGTGCTTGATGAGCAGGTCGAGCGTCATCCCATCTCCTCTCCCAGGTAGGCGTCCACGACCCGGGGGTCAGCGGCGACGGCGGCCGGCGAGCCGGCGGCGATGAGCTCGCCGTGGTGGAGCACGGCCACGCGCCCGCAGAGCTGCATCACCGCCGCCATGACGTGCTCGATGAGCAGCAGCGTGACCCCGGTGGCCGCCACACCCCGGATCACCTCCACCGTCTCCTCCACCTCGGCCGGGTCCAGCCCCGCCATCACCTCGTCCAGCAGGAGCAGCCGGGGGCCCGTGGCCAGCGCGCGGGCCAGCTCGAGCCGCTTGCGCAGCCCGACGGAGAGCGCGCGGGCCGGGCGCTCGGCCAGGGCTCCGAGCCCGGTGAGGGCCAGGACCTCGAGCGCCCGGCGCCGGGCCCGGCGCGGCGCCGGCTCGCGAGCGAAGGCGCCGATCATCACGTTCTCGGCCACGGTCAGCTCCGGGAACGGCTGGGCCAGCTGGAAGGTGCGGGCCAGGCCCAGGCGGCTGATGGCGTGGGGCGGCAGCCCGAGCACGTCGCGGCCGGCGAACGTGACGCGGCCCCGGTCGGGGCGCAGGAAGCCGGAGACGACGGCGAAGAGCGTCGTCTTGCCGGCGCCGTTGGGACCGATCAGGCCCACGACCTCGCCCTCGCCCACGTCGAGCGTCACGCCGGACAGAGCCTGGAGGCCGCCGAAGCGCTTGGACAGGTCGCGGACCTCGAGCAGCGCGCTCACGAGCGGCGGCGGAGCAGCCCGATGACGCCGTGGGGGAGGAAGACGACCGCGACCATCAGCAGCGCCCCGTAGAGCATGAGGTGCAGGCCGGCGTGCGCCGTCACCAGGCCGCGGGTCGCCTCGCCGAGCAGGCCGAGCAGGGCGGAGCCCAGGAGCGGACCCCAGACGGTGCCGGCCCCGCCCAGGATCGGGCGCAGCAGGATCTCGACCGAGTTGGTGGGGCCGAAGCCGATGCCGGGATCCACGTACGAGAAGTACTGCACGTAGAAGGTACCGCCGATGGCGGTCAGCCCGGCCGAGAGCGCCATGGCCGTGAGCTTCACCCGGTAGGGGTTGATGCCCAGGGCGGCCGCCGCCGCCTCGTTCTCGCGCACGGCCACCATCTCGTAGCCCAGCCGGGAGCGGGCCAGGGCGGCCACGCCGGCGGTGGCGGCCAGCAGCAGGGCGAGCATCACGTAGTAGAACCAGCGCTTGTCGCCGAACTGGAACAGGGCGGGGGCGTGCCCGCGCAGCGGCACCAGCAGGCCGAAGGAGGCGCCCACCCACGCCCAGTTGGTGGCGGCCACCCGGAAGATCTCGGCGAAGGCCAGCATGACCAGGGCGAAGTAGGCCCCCCGCAGGCCGTAGCGGAACGAGAGGTGGCCCGTGATCAGGCCGACCGCCACCGCCAGCGCGGCGCCCAGCCACATCCCGAGCCACGGGCTCCAGCCGGCCTTGATGAAGGCCAGGGCCGAGGTGTAGGCCCCGATGCCGAAGAAGAGGGCGTGGCCGAACGAGAACTGGCCCGCGTAGCCGCCCAGGATGTTCCAGCCCTGTCCGAGGAAGGCGAAGAAGTAGATGAGCGTGAGCGTGCCGATGAGCCACTCGGAGCGGACGGCCAGCGGGATGCCGACCGCGATCAGGAGCAGGAGCGCGGCGCCCGCTCCCCGCATCTCACGCGACAGGCGGGGTGCCGAGCAGGCCCGAGGGGCGGACGAGCAGGATCACGACGAAGAGCCCGAAGATGCCGATCTGGGCCAGCGAGCCGTGGAAGAAGAGCCCGCCCAGCGACTCGGCGACGCCGACCACCAGTCCGCCCAGCAGCGCCCCGGGGAACGAGCCCAGGCCACCGAGCACGACCACGACGAAGGCGGTGATGACGAAGCTGCCGCCCACCTCCGGCGCCACGTAGAAGAACGGGACGGCCATGGTGCCGGCGGCGGCCACGCAGGCCGTGCCCAGCCCGAAGGCCGTGGCATAGACGCGCCCCACCGGGATCCCGCAGAGAGCGGCGCCCTCCCGCTCCTCGGCGGCGGCCCGCACCGCCCGGCCCAGGTCGGTGGCGCGCAGGAAGAGGGCCAGCAGGCCCGTGACGACCAGGGCGCCGCCGAAGGCCAGCAGCCGCGGCAGGTTCAGCCGGAGCGGGCCGAGCGGAACGGTCGCCTGCGAGTAGGGCACCAGCAGCGTGCGGGGATCGGCGTCGAAGAGGGCCAGCGCCAGGTTGTCGAGGAAGAGCGCCAGGCCGAGGGTCATGAGCAGCTGGCTGTGCTCGGGGGCGCCCAGGACCCGGGCGATGATGCCGCGCTGCACGCCGTACCCGGCCGCGAAGCCGGCCGGGACCGTCAGCGCGAGCGAGAGGTAGGGATCCACGCCGGCCGCGGCGGCCAGCCAGAAGGTGGCGTACATGGCCAGCATCATCAAGGAGCCGTGGGCGAAGTTGATGATGCGCATGACCCCGAAGATGAGGGTCAGCCCCAGCGCGACGAGGGCGTAGAGGCCGCCCAGCATCACGCCGTTGGCCAGGCTGGTGAGGACGACCTCGAGCGTCATCCTCCCCGCCGGTCCCAGGCCGGCACGGGCAGCACCGGCCGCGCCTCGGCGAAGGGCGGCGGGTAGACGACGGCGATCCGGCCGTCGAGCACCTGCATGAGCAGCACCCGGGCGTGCGGGTTCTGGCCGTGCTGGTCGAACGCGATCGGATAGGGCACCACCTGGTCCCGCAGGTTGGTGGCGGCCAGGGCCTCGCGGACCTTCTCGCGCTCGGTGCTGCCGGCCCGCTCCAGGGCGTCGCGGAGGACATGGACGGACTGGTAGGCCAGCAGCCACTCGTAGGCGAAGGGGTGCTGGTAGGCGCGCTCGAAAACGGCGATGGTGGGGCCGACGCGCGGGTGGCGGGGATCGTACCAGTGGTTGCCGTCCAGCATGTAGTCGGCCAGCTTGCCGACGTCCTTGATGAACCGGTACTGGCTGCCCGCCCCGCCGTAGACGGACACGATGGCCCCCACGTCCACCCGCTGCTCGGCCATGGTGCGGACGATCAGCGAGTGGGCGGGGTAGTAGGTGGACGGGATGACCACGTCGGCCCGGGCCGCTTTGATGCGCAGCACCTCGTTGGCCAGCGACGGGGCCTGGGCGTTGTGCGGGATGCGCTCCACCACCTCCAGGCCCACCGAGGGCAGCAGCGCCTGCAGCGTGTCGGCGGTGGCCCGGCCGAACAGGCCGTCCTCGTGGATCAGCACCGCCCGGCGCAGCCCCAGGTTCAGCTCCTGCTTGAGCCGGCCCAGGTACTCCACGGTCTGGCGCGCTCCCATGCCGGCGGTGGGGCCGAACCGGAAGGTGTACCGGAAGCCGCGCTCGGTGATCTGGTCGGCGATCGCCACGTCCAGCAGGTGCGGGATCCGGTACTTCTCGGCTTCCTGGGTCGTGACGAAGGCCAGGCCCGAGGCGTAGGGCCCCAGGACGGCGGTGACGCCGGCGTCCTTGAGCTTCTCCATGGTCGAGATCGCCACCGGCGGCTTCGACTCGTTGTCGAGCACCAGCAGCTTGAGCCGGGCCCCGCCCAGCGCCGCGATCCCTCCCCCGGCGTTGATCTCGTTCACGGCCAGCTCGATGCCGCGCTTGCCGAGGCTGCCCTCGCGGGCCAGGGGGCCGGTCAGCGGGTGGGTTTCGCCGATCAGGATCTCGCGCGGCTGGGCGCGCAGCACCGCGGGGCCGGCGAGGGCCGCGCCGGCCAGGACCGTCGTGGAGAGGAACCGCCGCCGTGTCGTCATGGGCATTCTCCTGGGGTCGGGTGAGCGATAGGTAGGATGGTTCGGGATGACTGTCAAGGCCGGGGGTCTGGTGGTGTGGCTCGCCCTGGCCGTCCTCTACGTCGCCCTCGGGGTGCTCGGCCTCGTCGACGGGCTGTGGCTGGTCGCGCCCTTCATCGCCTCGCTCGCCGTGGCGCGCGTGGTCGAGGCCCGCCCGGGGGCCCGGCGCGCCATCGCCGTCGCGGCGGCGGTG
>JBBIIW010000150.1:0-7067 GCA_037446305.1 Candidatus Rokuibacteriota bacterium | reverse complement strand
CGCACGCCACCTCCAGCGCGCCGTCGCCATAGCGCGGCCAGGCGGCGCCGTGGAGGCGCGGGAGCCCCAGGTGCCGGGCCAGCGTGCGGGCCTCCGCCTCGAGGCCGGTGAGGACCAGCAGGGGGGTCACGACACCGGCCCCCCGTCACCGTCGGCGCGCCGGCGGCGCCACGCCTCGTACGACTTGCCCGCCGCGGTGTCCTTGCCGGTGAACCGGATGCCGGCCACGTCCGCGTAGCGCAGGCGGTGTGCGCCGCCGTCGGGCGTGAACAGCTGCAGGTAGGGCTCGGGGGCGTGGCGGTCGCGGTTGTAGACGTACCCGGTCAGCACGGTCCCGTCGGTCCGCACGACCGTGACGTCGCCCCGGTAATCGAACGCCAGGTCCACCACGTCCTCCAGCGTCGCCTCCACCCCGATGACCGGCGTCCAGCCCTCCAGCGACCGCTCCGGCGCCATGGCCTACAGCCGGCCGGTCACGGTCGCGACGACGGCCTCCTTGAACCCGCGGAGGGACGTGAACGTGTGGTCCACGGCGGTGGCCTCGTAGCCGCAGTGGACCATGCAATCGCGACACCGGGGGTTGCCGCTCTTCCGGCCGTACGCCTCCCAGCGCGTGGTCTCCATGAGCTCCCGGAAGGTCGCGGCGTAACCCTCCTGGAGCAGGTAGCACGGACGCTGCCACCCGAACAGGTTGTAGGTGGGGTTGCCCCAGGGCGTGCACTCGAAGTCCTGCTTGCCCATGAGGAACTGCAGGAACAGCGGCGACTGGTTGAACCTCCACCGCCGGCGCGGGCGCTCCAGGATGGCGCGGAACAGCTCGTGAGCCCGCTGGCGGCGCAGGAAGTGCTCCTGGTCGGGGGCCTTGTCGTAGCTGTAGCCCGGAGAGATCATCATCCCTTCCACGCCCAGATCCATCATGGCGTCGAAGAACTGCCGGACGCGGGCCGGGTCCGCTCCCTCGAACAGCGTGGTGTTGGTGGTGACGCGGAAGCCGCGGTCGAGCGCCTGCCGGATGGCGGCCACCGCGACCTCGAAGACGCCCTGGCGGCACACCGCCTCGTCGTGCTCGGGCCCCAGGCCGTCCAGGTGCACCGAGAACGAGAAGTACCGGGACGGCCGGAAGATGCCGGCGGCCAGCTTCTCCTCGAGGAGCAGGGCGTTGGTGCACAGGTACACGTACTTCCGGCGCCGGACGAGCTCCTCCACCAGCCGGCCGATGTCCGGGTACATCAGCGGCTCGCCGCCGGGGATGGAGACCATGGGCGCGCCGCACTCCTCGACGGCGGCCAGACACTGCTCCACGGTCAGGTGGCGCTTGAGGATGTGGCCGGGGTACTGGATCTTGCCGCAGCCGGCGCAGGCCAGGTTGCACCGGAACAGCGGCTCCAGCATGAGGACCAGCGGGTACCGCCGGCGACCGCGGAGACGCTGGCGCAGCACGTAGGTCGCCACCGTCCACATCTGCGAGAACGGAACCGCCATGACGCCCGGCGGGGGCTAGGCCCCCGGTCCGATGCCTCCCTCCTTCGCCCGCGCCGGCCAGGCCGGCGCCGCCACGGCGCGGTATCGACGCAGCATGATGATCGACGCAGCGAGGGCGGCATGCATGCCCACGCCGACGGCCAGGAGCAGCCACTCGCCGATCCAGGCCGTCACGGCCAGGTTGAAGCCCAGCACGGCGTAGTATAGCGCGACCCCCGGCGTCGCTCCCGCGCGCGGCGGCGCGCCAGCCCACCAGAGGTAGCCGCCCACCGCCACCGTCCCCAGCCCCCACCAGCCGAGGAAGTTCGACAGCGGCACGCCGAAGTAGAGGCCCCCGTCGGGGTAATAGAAGATGCGGCCCAGGAACCACCGGTCGCCGCGCACGGCCAGGGGATCGATCACGACATCGAGCAGCATCATCAGCGCCCCCGACGCCAGCGCCACCAGCGGGCGGGACGGCGGCCGGCCGGGCCGGTCGAGCGCCACCCGGGCCAGGCAGAAGGCGGCATAGGCCAGGAAGGTGAAGGACAGCGAGTCCATGAACGGCACGCCGGCGACGTACAGCTCGCGGTCCGCCGTGTGGCCGGTGTAGTGGTAGAGGCCGAACGGCACGCCCGTGCGCGTCGAGCTGAACTCGCTGAGCCAGGCCAGCGGCCACACCCAGACGACCCACCCCAGCGTCCGGCGCCAGCCCAGGTCGCGCCCGGCGGCCGCCAGGAACGCCGCCAGGAATCCGAACACGTACGGCCGCAGGAGCAGCGTCCCGACGAGCAAGGCCATTCGTTTTCCGTCGGTGAATGCGCATGTTACCATCACCCACCGTGACCGGTCTCCACGAGGCGATCAGCCGCGCCCACGCCCACCTGCTCTCCCGTCAGGCGCCCGACGGGCACTGGGTGGGCGAGCTGGAGGCCGACACGACGATCACCGCCGAGTGCCTGCTCCTGGGGCGGCTGCTGGACCGGTCCAGCGCGGCCCGGGAGGCGAAGATGGTGCGCTACCTGCGGCGCCGGCAGCGCCCGGACGGCGGGTTCGACCTCTACCCGGGCGGTCCGACCAACCTCTCGGCCACCATCAAGGCCTACTTCGCGATGAAGCTGGCCGGCGTGCCGGCCGAGGAGCCGGCCATGCGGCTGGCCCGGGAGCGGATCCTCGAGCTGGGCGGGCCGGTCAAGGCCAGCGTCTTCACGAAGATCCTGCTGGCGCTCTTCGGGGAGTACGACTGGAACGGCGTGCCGGCCATGCCGGTCGAGATCATGCTGCTGCCGCGGCGGTTCTTCTTCAACCTCCACGAGGTCTCCTACTGGTCACGGACGGTGATCGTGCCGCTCCTGGTGATCATGGACCGCAAGCCCGTGAAGTGGCTGCCGCCCGAGCACGGGCTCGACGAGCTGTGGCCGGTGCCCCGCGAGCGGGCCAGCCTGCGCTTCCCGCGGGTGCCCGACCCCTTCTCGTGGCGCAGCCTGTTCTGGAAGAACGTCTTCATCGCGGTGGACGACGGGCTGAAGATCTGGGAGCGCTTCTCGCCTCGTCCCCTGCGGCGGCGGGCCATCGCCGCCGCCCGGTCCTGGCTGGAGGAGCGCCTGGCCGTCCCCGGCGGCCTGGGAGGCATCTACCCGGCCATGGCCAACGCCATCCTGGCCATGCGCCTGCTCGGCTACCCCGACGACCACCCGCTGGTGCTGGGGCAGCTCAAGGAGATCGAGGCGCTGGCCGTGGAGGACGGGGACGAGCTGCGCTATCAGCCGTGTGTCTCGCCGGTCTGGGACACGGCGCTGGCCGTCAACGCGCTGTGCGAGAGCGGGCTGCCGGCCGACCACCCGGCGCTGCGGGCGGCGGCGGAGTGGCTGCTCGACCACCAGGTCCTGGTCCCGGGCGACTGGAAGGCGAAGCGGCCCACGGTGGAGCCCGGAGGCTGGGCGTTCCAGTACGCCAACGACTACTACCCCGACCTGGACGACACCGCCATGGCCATGATGGCGCTGCACAAGGTGCGGGGGCTCGACCCCGAGCGCACGCGGGCGGCCATGCAGCGGGGGCTGGGCTGGTTCCTGGGCATGCAGGGCTCGGACGGCGGCTGGGCCTCGTTCGACGCCGACAACAACCGTCTCTACCTGAACCACATCCCCTTCGCCGACCACGGGGCGCTGCTCGACCCGTCCACCGAGGACCTGACGGGGCGGGGCCTCGAGCTGCTGGGCACGCTCGGCCACCGCGCCGACTTCGCCCCGGTGCGGCGCGGTCTCGGCTTCCTGCGCCGCACGCAGCACCGCGACGGCCCCTGGTTCGGGCGCTGGGGCGTGAACTACATCTACGGCACCTGGTCCGTGATGCGCGGGCTGGCGGCCGTGGGCGAGGACCTCGATCAGGAGTACGTCCGCCGGGCCCTGCGGTGGCTCGAGCAGCACCAGAACGCGGACGGCGGCTGGGGCGAGACGTGCGAGAGCTACGACCGGCCGGAGCTGGCCGGCACCGGCCCGTCCACGCCGAGCCAGACGGCGTGGGCCCTGCTGGCCCTCCTGGCCGCCCGGCGGGCGCGCACCCCCGCCGTCGAGCGGGGGATCCGCCACCTGCTGGCCACCCAGCGGCCGGACGGGTCGTGGGACGATCCGTACTGGAACGGGACCGGCTTCCCGCGCGTCTTCATGCTGAAGTATCACCTCTACGCGAAGTACTTCCCGCTGTGGGCGCTGGGGGTGTATCGCCGCGCCCTCGATGACTGACCCCTCCGTCCCCCTGCCGCTGCGGCCCTTCGAGATCCTCGGACGGGCCACCCTCGGCCTGCTGGAGATGCTGGGCCGGTTCGGCGCCTTCCTGGGCCTGGCCCTCGGCATCCTGCTGACGCCCCCGCTAAAGGTCGGTCCCTTCGTGGACCGCATCCACTACATCGGCTACCGCTCGCTGCTCATCATCCTGCTCACCGGCGCCTTCACCGGCATGGTGCTGGGCCTGCAGCTCTACCTCACGCTCTCCCGGTTCGGCTCCGAGGCCTTCCTGGGGCCGGCCGTGGCCCTGGCCCTGATCCGCGAGCTGGGGCCGGTCCTGGCGGCCCTCATGGTGACCGGCCGGGCCGGCTCGGCCCTGACGGCCGAGATCGGCATCATGCGCATCACGGAGCAGATCGACGCGCTGACGGTGATGGCGCTCAACCCCATGCGCTACCTGGTGGTGCCGTCCATCCTGGCCGGCCTGGTCACCTTCCCCCTGATGACCGCCCTCTTCGACGTGGTGGGCATCTTCGGCGGCTACCTGGTGGCGGTGGAGCTGCTGGGGCTCAGCCGGGGGACCTACTTCGGCGAGATGCAGACCTTCGTGGCCATGGACGACGTCTGGACGGGCTTCTGGAAGTCCCTGTCGTTCGGCGTCATCGTGACCTGGGTCTGCACCTACAAGGGGTACCATGCGGGGCATGGGGCCGAGGGGGTGGCCCGGGCGACGACCCAGGCCGTGGTCCTGGCCTCGGTGCTGATCCTCGTCTGGGACTACTTCCTGGGGTCCGTGCTGCCGTGATCGCCGTCCGGGGCCTGACGAAGACCTTCGGCCGCCAGACCGTCCTCCGGGGCGTGGACCTCGACGTCCCGACCGGCTCCATCATGGTGGTCATCGGCCGCAGCGGCGGCGGCAAGTCCGTGTTCCTGAAGCACCTGCTGGGGCTGCTCCGGCCGGACCGCGGCACGGTGATGATCGACGGCGTGGAGGTGACCGCCCTCCGGGGCGGCGCCCTGGACGCCATCCGCCGCCGCTACGGCGTCGTGTTCCAGGGGGGCGCGCTGTTCGACTCCCTCACCTGCTTCGCCAACGTGGCCTTCCCGCTCCGGGAGAAGTCCCGCCTGCCGGGGGCCGAGATCCGGGACCGGGTCCGCCGGGCGCTGGAGCAGGTGGGACTGGCCGGGGTCGAGCACAAGTACCCGGCCGAGATCTCGGGCGGCATGCGCAAGCGGGTGGCCATCGCCCGGGCGCTGGTCACCGAGCCCGAGATCGTCTTCTTCGACGAGCCGACCACCGGCCTCGATCCCATCCTGGTCAACACCATTCACCGCCTGATCCGGGACCTGCACCGCAAGTACCGCTTCACCGCCGTGATGGTGAGCCACGAGATCCCCGAGATCTTCGAGCTGGCGGACACGGTGGCCATGCTGCACGACGGACGCATCGTGGAGGTCGGGCCCCCGGCGGCGATCCAGGCCTCGGCCAACCCGGTGGTCCGGCAGTTCATCCGGGGGGAGCCCGACGACCGGGCCGAGGAGGGAGCATGGAGCGATCGCGGGTGAACATCGCCGTCGGGATCTTCGTCGTGCTCGGCGTCTTGGCCCTGGCCTACCTTTCGATTAAACTCGGCCGCGTCACCTTCCTGGGCGGCGGGGGCTACCTGGTCACCGCCGACTTCCCCGCCGTGGGAGGACTGCGCCCCGGCGCCAGCGTCGAGATCGCCGGGGTCGAGGTGGGCCGGGTGGAGTCCATCCGGCTCGCCGACTACCAGGCCCGCGTGGTGCTGCGGCTGAACTCCGACATCGAGCTCCAGGAGGACTCCATCGCATCCATCAAGACCAAGGGGCTCATCGGCGAGAAGTTCATCCGGATCAGCCCCGGAGCCTCGGAGAAGATCATCCCGCCCGGGGGCCGCATCCGGGAGGTCGAGTCGCCGGTGGACCTGGAAGAGCTGATCTCGAAGTACGTGTTCGGGAAGGTGTAGAGGGACATACGTGTTCGGAACCGTGGAGGAGGGCCGTCCATGCTGCTCCTGTCGCGCCGCGCCGTCATCGCCGTCCTGGCCGGCGTCCTGACCTCCGGGCTGGCGCCGGCCCAGCCGGCCCTGGCCGGGGAGCCCACCGTGCAGCTGCGGGCGCACATCGACCGCGTCATCAGCACGCTGGAGGACCCCGAGCTGCGGAAGGAGGGCCGCAGCCTGCAGCGCCGCAAGGCGGTGCGGAAGATCGCCGAGGAGATCTTCGATTTCGGCGAGACGGCCAAGCGCTCCCTGGGCCGCCACTGGCCGGCCCGCACGCCGGCCGAGCGCGAGGAGTTCGTGGCCCTGTTCACCGACCTCCTGGAGCGCTCGTACATCAGCAAGATCGAGCTGTTCAACGGCGAGAAGATCGCCTGGATCGGCGACCGGGTGGATGGCCCCCAGGCGGTCGTGCAGACCCGCATCGTCACCCGGCAGGGCACCGAGATCCCCATCGACTACCGGATGCTGCGCCGGGACGGCCGCTGGCTGGTCTACGACGTCGTCATCGAGGGCGTGAGCCTGGTGGCCAACTACCGCACCCAGTTCAACAAGATCATCCAGACCTCCTCCTACACCGAGCTGGTCAGGCGGATGAGGACGAAGCAGGAGGAGTTCCTGGAGCAGGAAGCGCCGGCGCGCGGGCGCACCTCCTAGTGGCCGGCCGGACGGTCGCCGAGGCGCTGGCCCGCGGGGGCTTCGACCTGTTCGCGGGCGTGCCCTGCTCGCTCATCGAGGGCGTCATCGCCGAGCTGGAGCGCCGGCCGGAGACGCCGTGGATCCCGGCCGCCCGCGAGGACCTGGCCGTGGGCGTGGCCGCCGGCGCCTGGCTGGCCGGCCACCGGCTCGCCGTCCTCAT
>JBBIIW010000149.1:0-7111 GCA_037446305.1 Candidatus Rokuibacteriota bacterium | reverse complement strand
CGATCGCCCGGGGGGCCCTCGACCTCGCCGCCGCCGCCAGCCGCTGCCGGGCTGTTCGCCGGCTGGTCGAGGCGGCGGGGCCGCCGCCCGACGCGGCGGTCATCGGCTGCGCCGAGCATCGGGCGCTGGCCCGGGAGGCCTCCCGCTGCATGGCCTCGTCCGGATGACGGGTCGAAGCGTCGGAGCCTCGTGACGCCGGACCGGTTTTCGGGCCGGGAGGTGTTCGAGCGCCTGCTCGCGCTGGCGCGCGCGCAGGGGTGGAGGAGGCTGGCCATCGGCGAGCGGGTCGGCGCCGTCGGCCTGGCGCTTCTCCGCACGCCGTACGCCGCCGGCACCCTGGAGACCGGCGACGGCCGGGAGGTCTGCTCCGTCGACCTGCGCGGCCTGGACTGCGTCACGTTCGTCGAGACCGCCGTCGGCTTCGCGCGGATGCTGGAACATGGAGGCCGGACGCCGCGCGCCCTGCTCGGTCAGGTGCGCTTCACGCGGTACCGGGCCGGCCGGCTCGGCGGCTACGCCTCCCGGCTCCACTACACGAGCGACTGGCTCGCCGACAACGCCCGCAAGGGCGTCGTGCGCCTGATCACGCGCCGGCTGCCCGGCGCCACGCGCCTGGCCAGGCGCCTGAACTTCATGAGCACGCATCCCGCGGCCTACCCGCCCCTGGCCGCCGATCCGGCCCTGGTCCGGACGATCGCCCGCCTCGAGGCCCGTCTGAGCCGCCGGCCGCTGGTCCACGTGCCCCGGGATCGGGTCGCCGGCGCGCAGCCGTTCCTGACGACGGGGGACATCGTGGGCATCACGACGAGCATCGAGGGGCTGGACTGCGCGCACATGGGGCTCTGCTACCGGGACGAGCAGGGCAGAGTCAGGCTGCTGCACGCCTCCACCACCAGCCGGGAGGTGACGCTCGACGACGAGCTGGCCGCGTACCTGGCGCGCGTGCCGACCCACACCGGGATCATGGTGGCGCGCCCGCAGGCGCCGGCGCCACCGAGGTCGCGCCCGGGGTGACATTCGCCGCCGGGACCCGGCCACGCGCCGCCCGCCGAGGGCGAGCCGGCCGCGGCTAACCGCGGGCCTCGAAGTCCTCCGGGCGGACCCGCGCGAGCCAGGCGGCCAGGTCGCCGCCGGCCTCGGGTCCCACGGGTCGGGCGTAGCGGAGCGTGGCCGGGGTGGCGAGGATCGGCGCTCCGGCCCGCTCCGCCAGCGCCACGGCATCGCCGGGGTGACAGGGGATGACCAGCTCCTGGCCGCCCCCGCGCTGCAGGCGCAGGACGGCGCCGACGCCTCGCTCGTCCGCGTCCAGCTCGGCCGCCAGCACCCGGCCGTCGAGCTGCTCGATCAGGGTCTGGACCAGGTCGAACACCGCGACACAGCGGGGCCCCGTCAGCCCCAGGACGCGGGCCAGGCGCTCGGCCTCGTTGGCGGGCAGCCACAGCGCCAGGTGCCACTGCCCGCCGTCACGGTCCACCAGCGTCAGGAGGGGCCGGTCGTGGGCCGCGCACCTGACCAGGCTCCGGATCTTCATGGCGATCATCCGACGGATCTCCTCAGCGCCGCCGCAATGGCGTCCAGGGCCGCCTTGACGCGGTCCACGGCCACCGGTTTCGGCGGGCTCTCGATGCCGGCAAAGGCCCGCGCCAGCAGGTCCATCTGCGCGTCGATCGTCCCGGCGGCCTCGGCCGCCGTAGCCGGCAGCCGGGGGCGCAGGGTGGCCCACAGCGCCCGGAGGCGCTGGAAGAACCCCCAGGCGTCCTGGTACTCGATCTCGAGCACGACGCGGCCCTCGGCCACGGCCTCGCCGTACTCCTCGTCGATCCCGACCAGCAGGGCCTGGAGGACCCGGGCCTGCAACCGCGGGTCGGTCCGCGCGGCCGCGCCGGCGACGCGCTCGATGGCCTGGTCGAGCAGCGCGAGCGTGCGGTCCACCAGGGCGTCGTACTCGCCGCCGGCCACGGCCGCCTCGATCGCCCGTCCGGGCTCCCGGAGCGCCGCCTGCACCCGGGCGCCCAGGTCGGGGTCGAGCCGGGTCACCGGGCGCCAGAGGCGATAGCCGAGCTCCTGGATGGGGTGCGAGGCGTGGACGCCGGCCCGGATCCGCTGTCCCCGGCGGTAGACCGCGCGGCTGACCAGCAGGTGTCCCTTCGCCTGCTCGACCGCCGCCACGTAGGTCGCGGCGTCCTCACCCTCGACGGCCCCGGCCGGCCGGTACCCCGGGCCCGGGGCCAGCAGGGCGAGGACGGCCACGGCCAGCGCCAGCGCGCCGGATGATCGCCGCATGGGCATGCCATCTCCTTCGTCTCGCCGCCGGAGGCGGCGCATGGTGGCGGCTGGCTGCCCGGCCCGGAGGGGCCGGGGGGCTGGCTGCCCGTGAGGTCACTTGTTGAGGATCAGCTTGTCCGCCTTCGTGATGCACAGCCGGTACTCCTGACCCCGGTGGACGATCACGACCTCCCGGTCGTCGCGGAACAGCGCCGTGCTGAAGATCCGGCGTGGAGCCGCCGGCCCGCCCCGGCCCTCGTCCTCCGGGGCCGGGCCCCCACCGGGCCGCTCGGGGCGCTCGCGCGGTCGCATGCGGGGCCCGACCTCCTCACCGGTAGCCCGCACGGTCGGCCAGCTTCACCGCCGCCGGCTGGTACTCGCCCGCCGCCGCGATGTTGATCTGGTCCTGCTTGAACGTGCCCCACCGCGCCACGATCGGGTTGACCGGGGCCTGCGGGTTGGCGGGGTACTCGAAGCTCTGGTTGGCGAACATCTCCTGCGCCTCGGGAGTGGAGAGGAACTCCAGGAACTTGATGGCGCTGGCCCGGTGCTTGGCGTGCGCCGTGACCCCGGCCCCCGAGATGTTCACGTGCGTCCCCGTCGTCGCCTGGTTGGCCCAGAAGGGGCGCACCGGGAAGTCCGGGTTCTTGGCCAGCAGGCGGGCCAGGTAGTAGTGGTTGGTGATACCGACGTCGCACTGCCCGGCCGCGATGGCCTCCAGGATCTTGGTATCGCTGTTGATCAGCGTGGGCTCGTTGCCCACCCAGCGCCGGACGATCTGCTCCGTCCTGGCCTCGCCGTGGTGCTTGATCATCGTGGCCAGGAGCGACTGGGTGTAGATGTAGCTCGACGGCCGCAGGCAGAGGCGCCCCTTCCACTGCGGGTCGCCGAGCGCCTCGTAGGTGGACAGCTCGGCGGGCTTGACCTTGCCGGTGTTGTACATGATCGTTCGCGCCCGCACCGTGAGCCCCGTCCAGCGCATCTCGGGGTCGCGGAGGTGGGCGGGGATGTTGGCCTCGATCCGGGGCGAGTCGATGCGGGACAGCAGCCCGGCCCGGGCCGCGTTCCACAGGTTGCCGGCGTCGACGGTGAGGAGCACGTCGGCCGGCGTCCGCTCCCCCTCGGCCTTGAGGCGCTCGAACAGCTCGCCCGTCGAGCCGTTGAACATCGTGACCGTGATGCCCGTCTTCCTGGTGAAGGCCTCGAAGGCCGCCTCCTGCCCGTAGTGGCGGGCGGAGTACACCACCACCTCGTTCGCGCCCTGCGCCTGTACCCCGGGGCCGGCGCCCGGCGCCAGCAGCGTGCCCACCGCCAGGACCACCGTGACCAGCGTGAGGACCACCATGCGTCGCATCGTCATCGCGTCACCTCGTAGCACCGCCATGCGGCGGTGACAGGGTTGACCACCGCTCTCTCGTCTTCTGTCGCCGGCGACCCGTCATCGCCTCGCCCCCCGCCGGGGGGCTTCCCGGTGCGGCGGGGCGCTCCCGGCGAACAGCGCCTGCAACGGCACGCCCAGCGCCCGGGCCACCCGGGCCAGCGTGCGCACGGTCGGGTTGATGTGGCCGGCCTCCAGGCGCTGGTAGTACTTGTAGCTGACGCCGCGCTCGGCCAGCGCCCACTGGGTCAGCCCCCGGGCGCGCCGCAGCGCCCGGAGCCGGGCCGCGATGGCCTGGATCTCGCGGTCGAGGGAGCGCGCCCCTCCCACCTGGAAGTGGGTTTTCCCGGCCGTGCCGCCCCCGATACCCTGGCTCACGGGGAACCCGAGCCACGCCACGTGGAGGAGGCGGCGCCATGGACACGCCGGCGGTCATCCGGATGCTGAATCGAGCGCTGAGCCTGGAGTATGCGGGGATCATCCAGTACCTCCAGGCCGCGGTCCTCGTGCAGGGGCCGAACCGCGAGCTGCACGCCAGGTTCTTCGCCGAGCAGAGCGAGAGCGCGCGACGCCACGCGCGGGAGGTGGGCCGCTGGATCGTGCTGCTCGACGGGCTGCCGACCGTCGAGCCGGGCCCGATCCGCCAGTCCACGGATCTCACCGAGATGCTGCGCCAGGGGCTCGAGCTGGAGCGGGAGGCTCACCGCGTCTACCTGGGGGCGCTCGGCGCGGCCGGGGACGACCCGGCGGTGCGGGTCTTCCTGGAGGAGATGGTCCGCGAGGAGCGCCTGGACATCGACGAGTTCGAGAAGCTGCTCGGGCAGAAGCAGGTCACGGCCGCCGCCAAGCAGGTCACGCTGAAGCCGGCCTAGCCAGGGCGGCCGGCGCCGGCAGGGCCACCACCGCGCACCGGGGTCCCGCCTCGCGGCCGTGGCAGCTGGCCCGCTCCGCCCGCCGGAGCAGCGCCAGGAGCGGCCGGGCGTCCGCCGGCAGCGGGATGGTCCGCTGCGCGTACCAGCCCACGCCCTCTCCCCAGGCCAGGAGCCGGAGCTCCAGCTGCACGGCCCCCGACGGCTCCCGCCGGCGGATGATCTCGAGCTTCTCGGCGTCGTCCCGCCCGTCCACCACGCCCAGACTCGTCTCCCGGCCCGTCATCGTCCCCTCCGCGGCGCGCCGCCGGCGAGGACCGCGGCGCAACGTGGAGGTTAGGCTCACCTAATATTCTGACTTTGTCAACCCTCATGTTCGGCATCCGGCGGCGGCCCCGCTGGCGGCGCGCCGCCGGCGTCCACCGACTCCGCAACGCTCTCCGGACGAAGGGGGGACATGCACTCGCACCGACCGCCCACACCCTGAGATGTCGCCGCCGCGGGCGGCGGCCGGAGGCCGGCTAGAACCGGATCTTGATGTCCGGGCGGTCGGCGACGTGGATCGTGTCCACGAAGCGGATCATGTGGGGCCGGGTCTGCATGACGACCGAGCTGGTGCGGGTGCCGTGGCCGAAGAACCGGACGCCGCGCAGCAGCGTGCCGTCGGTGACGCCGGAGGCCGCGAACACGATCGCGTCCCCGGGCGCGAGGTCCCGGGCGGTGTAGACGCGGTCCAGGTCGGTGATGCCCATGGCCCGGCAGCGCTCGGCGTGCTCCGGCTTGCCGATGACCAGGCGGGCCAGGATCTCGCCGTTCAGGCAGCGCATGGCGGCGGCGGTCAGGACGCCTTCCGGGGCGCCGCCGATGCCCATGACGGCGTGGACGCCGGTCCCCACCACGGCCGCCGAGATGCCCGCCGACAGGTCGCCGTCGCTGATCAGCCGGATCCGGGCGCCCGCCTCCCGGATCTCGCCGATGAGCCGCTCGTGCCGGGGACGGTCGAGCACGATGACGACCAGCTCGCGCACGCTGCGGTCCAGCGCGGCGGCGATGGCGCGCAGGTTCTCCTTCACCGGCGCGTCCAGGGAGACCGCGTGCCGGGAGCTGGGGCCCACGACGAGCTTCTCCATGTAGATGTCCGGGGCGTGCAGGAGGCCGCCGCGGTTGGAGGCGGCCAGCACGGCCAGGGCGTTCGGCAGCCCCATGGCGCAGAGGTTGGTGCCTTCCAGCGGGTCGACGGCGATGTCGACCTCCGGGTAGCGGCGGCCTCCGCCGGCGGCGTGGGCCAGCCCCACGCGCTCGCCGATGTAGAGCATCGGAGCCTCGTCCCGCTCGCCCTCGCCGATCACCACCGTCCCGTCGATGGGCACCGTGTCCAGCGTGCGGCGCATCGCCTCCACGGCCGCCTGGTCGGACCGATGGCGGTCGCCCTGGCCCATGGTGTGGGCGCAGGCGATGGCGGCCTGCTCGGTGACGCGGAGGAAGTCGAGCGAGAGGTCGGCATCCATGGCCGCGAGCGTAGCATCGCGCGGCGAGGAGCGAAAAGCGCATCGCATCGAGGAGTGTGCCTTCCCCCGGCCCGCCGGCCGGGGCTTCCGTGGCGGCGGCCGCCCCCGATTGACGCCCCGGGCGCCCCCGTCGTAGGGTGAGGCGGCTCGAGCGCGGTGGTTCATCGGTTCCGGGCCGAGGGGGACATCATGGTCAAGGTTCTCGCGTGGGCGCTGATGCTGGGCCTCGTCGCGTCCGGCGTCGCGCCGGTCCCGATCGGGCCGGCCGCCGCGGCGGACAAGGTGCTGCGGGTGGGCGCGCCGCTGCCGCTCACCGGCCCGCTCTCGCCGGAAGGCCTCAAGCAGAAGCGCGGCTACGACCTCTGGGCGGCCCAGGTCAACAAGGCCGGCGGCATCAAGGTCGGCGCCGACCGGTACCGGGTCGAGATGGTCTACCACGACTACCAGTCGAACACGCCGCGAGCCGTCCAGCTGGCCGAGAAGCTCATCTCCGACGACCGGGTCAACTTCCTCTTCTCGCCCTTCGGCTCGGGCGCCACCAAGGCGGCCAGCGGCGTCTCCGAGAAGTACGGCATCCCGACCATCGCCCCCACGGCCTCGTCCGAGGAGGTCTACAACCAGGGCTACAAGTACCTCTTCGGCACCTTCACGCCGAACTCGACGCTGACCGAGCCGCTGGCGGACATCGTCAAGCAGCAGGTGAGCGACGTGAAGTCGGTGGCCATCCTGGCCCGCAACGACCTGTTCCCGCTGGCCATCGGCCAGGAGATGGAGAAGTCCGCGAAGAAGCGGGGGCTGGAGGTCGTCTTCTTCGAGAAGTACGCCATCGGGACCCTGGACCACGCCTCGGCGCTGACCCAGATCCGCGCCGCGCGGCCCCAGTGGATCTTCGCCACCGGCTACATCAACGACCTGATCCTGATCCGCAAGCAGATGGCCGATCTGGGCGTGACGGCCGCGGTGGTCACGATGATCGCCGGCCCCGCCTACAAGGAGTTCGTGGACGCCACCGGCCCGCGGGCCGAGAACGTCTCCAGCGCGGCCTGGTGGCACCCGGCCGTGCGCTACCGGGGCGCCGACGTCTTCGGGAC
>JBBIIW010000148.1:0-7134 GCA_037446305.1 Candidatus Rokuibacteriota bacterium | reverse complement strand
CCGAGGGCGACGACGCCCTCGGCCGCCAGCCGGTGCAGCTCGGCCTCGGTCACGCCCACCTCGGCCAGGACCTCCGCCGTGTGCTCGCCCAGCGCCGGGGCCGGCCGGCGCAGGCGCCACGCGACGCCCGTGCCGCGCAGGGGCAGGCCCAGCACGGTGAGGCGGCCGCAACCCGGCTGGTCCATCTCGACGGCCAGCCCGAGGTGCTGCACCTGCGGGTCCTGCCAGACCTCGTCGAACTCGTAGATCGGCCCGCACGCGATGGCGGCCTTCTCGAACCGCTCCACCCACTCGGCCGTCGGCGCCTCGGCCAGCACCCGCTCGACCCGGGCGCGGAACTCGTCCCGGTGCGCCAGGCGGGCCTCGTTGGTCGCGAACCGGGGGTCGGTGGCCAGCGCCGGGTCGCCGAGCACCGCGCAGAAGCGGCCCCACTGGTCGGGGTTCATCAGGACGATGTTGATCAGCCCGTCCCGGGTGCGGAACGCCTCGGCCGGAGACAGGTTCGGGTTGCGGTTGCCCTCCCGGGCGGGCCGGCGGCCCCCGGCCGCGAAGAAGAGCGCCACCGGATCCGGCAGGAGCCCGATGGTCGCCGCCAGCAGGCTGATGTCCAGGTGCTGGCCCTCGCCGCCGCGCGCGCGGTGCAGGAGCGCCGCGTTGATGGCGCCGAACGCCAGCAGCGCCGCCGCCACGTCGGCCACCGAACCGCCGACCTTGGTGGGCGGATGCCCCGGCATCCCGGTGAGCGCCATCAGGCCGCTCATGCCCTGGGCGATCGAGTTGTAGCCGGGACGGCGCGCGTAGGGACCCGTCTGCCCGAAGCCGGTGATCGAGGCGTAGACGACGCCGGGATTGGCGGCGCGCACGGCGGCGTAGCCCAGGCCCAGCCGGTCGGCCCCGCCGGGCAGGAAGTTCTCGATGACCACGTCGGCCCGCGAGGCCAGCGCGAAGGCCAGGCGCGTGCCCTCGGGGTGCCCGAGGTCGAGCGCCACCGAGCGCTTGTTGCGGTTGAGGGCGGCGAAGACGGGGCTCATCCCGCTCCCGCCCCAGTGGCGCAGGTCGTCCCCCCGCCCGGGTCGCTCGACCTTCACGACGTCGGCGCCCAGGTCGGCCAGCAGCAGCCCGCAGTACGGCCCGGCCACCACGCGGGAGAGGTCCAGGACGCGCAGGCCGGCGAGGATCATGGCGGGCCGGCGCGGCGTCGGGACATGGCGCCGGGGACGCTAGCACGGCGGCTCCGGCGGACGCAATGCGGCGCGGCGGGGGCCGCGCTCAGGGCGCCTGGCAGCCGGGGCAGTAGCCGCGGAAGATCGTCTCCTGCGCGACCAGCCGGTGGCCGAACCGCTGCGCGCGCGGCAGCTCCACCCGGCCCCGGCCGTGCACGTCGTGGATGGCGCCGCAGCCCAGACAGACGAGGTGGTCGTGGCGGTCGGTCGTGTTGGGGTCGTAGCGCGGCCGGCCCCGGCCGGTGTGCACCGGCCGCAGCTCGCCCAGCTCGACCAGCTCGTTGAGCGTGTTGTAGACGGTGGCCAGGCTGATCTCGGGCATCCGACGGCGGGCCCGCGCCAGCACCTCCTCGGCCGTCAGGTGCACGTGCTCGCCCTCGAAGGCCTGGGCGATCACCCGCCGCTGGGCCGTCAGCCGCCAGCCCGCCCGCGTCCGCAGCCGCTCCACCAGGGACGTCACGGCGCCCATTGTACCCGAGGCCGGCCGGGCCGCCAATCGGGGGCTTGATCCAATATTAGAATCGTTCTAATATCCGATCGTCTCTAAATCACCGGGGGCGCGCCCCCCGCGCAGGAGGTCAGCATGCCGAGCCTCAAGGGCACCAAGACGCACGAGAACCTCAAGTACGCCTTCGCCGGCGAGTCCCAGGCCAACCGCCGGTATCTCTACTTCGCCAAGATCGCCGACGTGGAGGGCTACCCGGAGGTGGCCGGCAACTTCCGGGAGACGGCCGAGGGCGAGACCGGCCATGCCCACGGCCACCTGGACTACCTCAAGGCGGTGGGCGATCCGGCCACCGACCTGCCCATCGGCAGCACCGAGGCCAACCTGAAGGCCGCCATCGCCGGCGAGACCCACGAGTACACCGACATGTACCCCGGCATGGCCAGGACCGCCCGCCAGGAAGGGTTCCCGGAGATCGCCGACTGGTTCGAGACCCTGGCCAAGGCCGAGAAGGCCCACGCCGGCCGCTTCCAGCAGATGCTCAAGTCGATCGCCTAGGGTGGCGCGGAGAGGGGAACGCCCCCGCGACCCCGCCGGCAACGGCTGGCGGGATCCGGGGGCGTCCCCTCCCCGCTCCGGGGGATCGGGAGGACACGATGAGCGACGCGCCCAACATCTCGTACCAGCCGACCGCGGGGCTGTGCTACGACCCCGCCGACCCGGCGTACTGGGACGCCCGGGGGCTCGCCGGCGAGCTGACGCGGACCTTCGAGATCTGCCACGGCTGCCGGCTGTGCTTCAAGTACTGCGACACCTTCCCCTCGCTCTTCGCCGCCATCGACGGCCGGCATCAGGGCGACGTGCGGCGGATCGGCGCGGCGGAGACGGCCGCCATCCTCGACACCTGCTTCCAGTGCAAGCTCTGCGAGGTGCACTGCCCCTACACGGTGCGGGACGGCCATCCCTTCCAGCTCGACTTCCCCCGCCTCGTCCACCGCTATCGCGCGGTCCGGGCCCGCGCCCGCGGCGTGCCGCTGCGCGACCGGGTGCTGGCCGATCCGGACCGGACCGGCCGCCTGGCGCGGGCCAGCCGGGGCCTGGCCAACGCCGCCAACCGGTGCGCGCTGCCGCGCTGGCTGCTGGAGAAGACGCTCGGCGTGCACCGCGCCAAGCTGCTGCCCGAGTTCGCCGGCGAGTCGTTCGAGGCGTGGGCGCGCGCCCGCGGCCGGCTGGCCGCCGCCCCGGGCGGCGAGGCGGTGCTGTTCCAGACCTGCTACGTCGAGCACAACGACCCGCAGCTGGGCCGGGACGCGCTCGACGTCCTGGAGCGCAACGGCGTGGACGTCCGCTGCACGGCCGGCCTGCGCTGCTGCGGGATGCCGGCCTGGGAGAAGGGCGACCTGCCGGCCGTGCAGGCGGCGGCCCGGCACAACCTCGCCCGCCTGGAGCCGTTCGTGGCCCGGGGAGCCCGGGTGCTGGTGATCAACCCCACCTGCTCCATGATGCTGCGGCGGGAGTATCCGGGGCTGGCGGCGCCGGCCGACCGCGCGGCCGCCGCCCGCGTGGCCGCCGCCGCCATGGACGTCAGCGAGTTCCTCTGGTCCATCCGGGAGCAGCCCCGCTTCAGCACCGACTTCCGGTCCGCCCCCGACGGTCCGGTCGCGTACCACGCGCCCTGCCACCTGCGGGCGCAGGGCATCGGCTTCAAGGGCCGGGACCTGCTCCGCAAGATCCCGGGCGTCCGGCCCACGACGGTGACCGAGTGCTGCGGGCACGACGGGACCTACGCGATGACCGTCGCCGGGTTCGAGGCCTCGCAGCGCATCGGGGCCCGGGCGTTCGCCGGCATGCGAGAGGCCGACGCCGCCGTGTGGGCCACCGACTGTCCGCTGGCCGCGCTGCAGTTCGCCCAGCATGCCGGCGTGCGCCCGCTCCATCCTGTCTCCATCCTGGCCCGGGCCTACCGGGACGACGGCTTCCCCCGGCGGATCGGGCCGCGGGAGGCGTCCGCATGAGACCCGTCGAGCGTTCCGAGATCGTCGACCTGCAGACCTACGAGCGCGTGCGGCCGGCCGTCCGGGAGAAGATCTTCGCCGTCAAGGCCCCGCGGCGCATCCACGTGGGCGAGCACCTGACCTTCCTGTTCGAGAACACGGACACCATGCGTTACCAGATCCAGGAGCTGGTGCGGGCCGAGCGCCTGGTGCGGGAGGAGGACATCCGGCACGAGCTGGACACCTACAACGCCCTGCTGGGCGCCGACGGCGAGCTGGCCTGCGCGCTGCTGATCGAGATCGACGACCCGGTCCTCCGGCCGGTCCGGCTGCGCGAGTGGTTCCGGCTGCCCGAGCACGTCTACGTCCGCCTGGAGGACGGCCGCCGCGTCCGGGCCGTCTTCGACGAGGCGCAGCGGGGCGAGGGGCGCCTGTCGTCGGTGCAGTACCTGAAGTTCCCGGTGGGGGACCGGGTGCCGGTCGCGGTGGGGGTGGACCTGCCGGGGCTCGAGGCCGAGACCGGGCTCAGCCCGGCCCAGCGTGCGGCGCTGGCCGAGGACCTGGCCGACGGGCGCCGCTGATCAGCGGTCGTGCTCGCGCAGCCAGGCCAGGATGCGCGGCCAGACTTCCTGCCGCGCGCCCCGGCTGGCGATGATGCGGGCGTGGCCGTAGTCCTCGACGAAGCCCGCCGCGCGCGCACACACCACCAGGCGCTTGTCCGGGCTGCCCAGGGCGCCGTGGATGCGCCGGCATCCGCGCACCGGGCTGATGACGTGATCGCCCGCCCCGGCCAGCGCCAGCACCGGCACGCGCACGTGCCCGAGGGCGGCGAGGTAGTCCAGGCCGTCACGGCCCACCCACCGGCGGCGCCAGTTCCAGCCCAGCCACTGGTTGAGCACCGAGCGCGGCTCGTCCTCGGGGCCCAGCCTCAGCAGCCGGCCCGGAGTGTGCCCGAGGAGGTTGTTCAGGAGGCCGAACACCACCATGGTGGCCCGGCCCCGAGCCGTCGTGCTCGCATCGGTCGCCTGGCTGGCCAGCGTCACCAGCCCCTTGACCGGGGCCTGGGCCTCGGGGTGGCGGGCGAGGTGCATCAGGAACACCAGCCCGCCTCCGCTGTGGCCGATCAGGAACAGCTCCGGCCGCCGGGTCCACCGCTGGACGGCCTCCAGCGCCGCCGGCACATCGAGCGCCGCCCACGTCTCGAAGTTGACCCGGCCGCGCCCCGGCTGGCTCTCCCCGTGGCCGCGGAGCTCCAGGACCCAGCCGTCGTACCCGTGCTCGGCCAGGTAGGCGGCCAGCCGCGTGCAGACCTGGCCGTTCGAGAAGGTCCCGTGGGTGAGGAGCACGGGCGTGTGCCGCACCGCGCCCGCCACCCGGATGAGAGACAGCACGGTGCCGTCCCGGGCTGCCGCCCGGTACCGCCGGACCTCGGTGGTGACGGCGGCCAGCCCGGTGTCGCCGCGCTCGCGCGGCGGCCCGTGACGGCGCAGTCTCAGGACGCCGCCTCCAGCTCCACGGGCGCGAGGCTCCGGGACCGGCGCAGCTCCTCCATGCGGTCCTGGGCCAGCAGTCCCTGCACCAGCGGCGTGTAGAACACCCCGTCGCCGACGAGCCGCAGCGCGTGGGTGGTGATCTCGATCCAGCCCCGCTCCCCGAGCGCCTGCCAGATCTCGGCGTGCTCCTCCACCAGGTCGCGGCCGAACAGCATGGCGTAGACGCGGCGGTCGGCCTGCATGCTGTGGAGCATCTGGAACAGGACGGTCAGCCGCAGGTCCACCGGCGCGTAGTGAAAGCCGCGCTCGACCGGTAGCCGGCCGGCGTCGAGCAGGCGGAAGTACTCGTCCACCCGGGTCGCGTTCATCAGCGCCCAGCCCGGCTGCTGCGGCGTCCCCAGGAAGAAGGAGATCCCGGCGAAGCCCAGCCCCCAGGCGTCGTAGCCGATGAGCCGTCCCCGCTCGTCCAGCCGGAAGCCCTGCCGTCCGTTCTCCTCGTAGCGGTACGAGGGGTCCACGGGAGCCTCGACCTTCTCCCAGTCGTAGGCCGTCACCTGCCGGTAGCCGCGGGCGAGGAGGAAATCGCGCCCGATCCGGTACATCTCGAGGTTCTGGCGGGGGCTGGGCAGCTCGGCCCGGCGGTGGCGCGAGAAGTCGGTGCGGCCGGCCACGTTGAGCTCGTAGTGCGTGATGTGCGGCACGCCGGCGGCCACGATGCGCTCGAGATCGGCCAGCATGTGGGCGATGGTCTGGCGGGGCCAGCCGAAGATGAGGTCCACGCTGCACGGGAGCCCCCGCTCGAGGCACCAGTCGAGGACCCGGAAGACGTGGGCCGCGTTCTGCTTGCGGCCGCTCAGCCGGATCAGCTCGTCGTCGAGCTGCTGCACGCCCATGCTGATCCGGTTGAAGCCGGCGGCCCTGGCCGCGTCGAGCTTCTCGGCCGTGAACAGCTGGGGCAGGCCCTCCAGGGTGATCTCCACGCCGGGGTCCAGGCCCCCGAAGAGGTCCCGGACGAGGCCGAGGACGACCGCATACTGCTCGGGCCGGTACAGATTGGCGGTGCCGCCTCCGAAGTAGACGTTGGCCACCGTCTCGCCGGCCGCCCACGGCCGCCACAGCGCCACCTCCCGGCGCAGGGAGCCCAGGTACTGCTCGAGCTGGTCGCGGCCGCGGTAGATCTCGCTCGGGAAGAGGCAGAAGCCGCACCGGTCCGGATCGGTGGGCAGGCAGTACGGCGTGCCGACGTAGACGTTCAGCCGCTTGGGGATGTCGGCGGCCGCCCGGCGGCGCTCGGCCATGATGTCGTCGACCGAGGCGGGCCGCTCCAGCCAGAACACCGGCGACGGATGATTGTGGAGCACCTTGTTGCTCTGCCGGCGATCCAACTGGCGGTCGATCGTCTGCTGGATCCTGTGAACGCGATCGCCATCCATGAGGGGCTCCCTGGAGCCGGCGGCCATGGGCCGCCGCCCGGCCCTGCCCCGACCTGCAGGGTGCCCTCTTGTAAGGCGTTCACATCATCCAGTCAAGCGCCGTGCGGCCGTCCGGCGCGGAGCGGCGCCGAAAACCGTCAGAACCGTCAAAACCTTCAGGCCGGCGCCGGGGTCACCCGGGCCAGCGCCCGCTGCAGCGCGTTCATCTCGATGGGCTTGACCAGCACCTCGTCCACCCGGTGCCGGCGGCTCTCCTCGTCGCTGATCTCGACGCCGTACCCCGTGATGAGGACGACCGGCACCTCCGGGCGGCCGGCCTTCACCGCGCGCGCGACGTCCCAGCCGGTGATGCCGGGCATGCCGAGGTCCGTGAACACGATGTCGAAGGCGTCGCGGCCGAGCCGCTCCAGCGCACGCGCCGGATCGGTGTACAGCTCCACCTGGTGGCCGGCCGCCTGCAGCATGTCGGCCAGCACCTCCCCCACGGCGGCCTCGTCGTCCACGACCAGGCAGCGCAGGCCGCGGGTCGCCGGCGCCGGCTGGCCG
>JBBIIW010000147.1:0-7160 GCA_037446305.1 Candidatus Rokuibacteriota bacterium | reverse complement strand
CCGGGCCGGAGCCCCTGGCGCCCCGGCGGCGCCCGGCCGGCTCCTCGAGGTCCGCGACCTCTCGCTGGCCTTCGGGGGCATCACCGCGCTGCAGCAGGTGAGCCTGACCGTGGCCGGGGGCGAGACGCTGGCCGTCATCGGCCCCAACGGCTCCGGCAAGACCTCGCTGTTCAACTGCATCACCGGCATCTACCGGCCCCAGGCGGGCGACATCAGCCTCGAGGGCCGCTCGCTCCTCGGGCGGTCGCCCGACGCGATCGCGCGCCTGGGCGTGGCCCGGACCTTCCAGAACCTGCGGCTGTTCCCGACCCTGACCGTGCTCGACAACCTGCTGGTGGGACGGCACCGGCACTTCCGCAGCACCGTCCTGCATGCGGTCCTCCGCCTGCGCGGCGAGGAGATCCGCCACCGCCGCCGGTGCGAGGAGATCATCGAGTTCCTGGACCTGGAAGCGGTGCGCAAGAGCCGGGTCGCCGACTGCCCCTACGGCGTGCAGAAGCGGGTGGAGCTGGGGCGGGCCCTGGCCACCGAGCCGCGCCTGCTGCTCCTGGACGAGCCGGTCTCCGGGCTCACGCAGGAGGAGAAGGAGGAGTTCGCGTACTGGATCCACGAGATCCGCAGCCGGTTCGGCATCACCATCCTGCTCGTCGAGCACGATCTCCGCGTCGCCTCCCGGCTGGCCGGCCGCATGGTGGCCCTGGATCACGGGGTGGTCCTGGCCGCCGGGACGCCGGCCGAGGTCCAGCGGCATCCGGACGTCATCAAGGCCTACCTGGGTGACTGACGACGGGTCCGCGCGGGCACCCCTGCTGAAGGTCTCGACGGTGGAGACGGTCTACTTCGACCGCATCTACGCCCTCTTCGGCGTGTCGCTGGAGGTGCGGGCGGGGGAGATCTTCGCCGTGCTGGGGCCCAACGGCGCGGGCAAGACCACCCTGCTGCGGACGATCGCCGGGCTCCTCAAGGACCAGCCCAAGAAGGGCCAGATCTGGTTCGACGGCCGTCGCATCGACGGCCGCGCGCCGGAGGCCATCGCCCGCCTGGGCATCGTCTACGTGCCGGAGGACCGCGGCCTGTTCCGCGAGCTCACCGTGGCCGAGAACCTGAGCCTGGGGCTCTGGGGCCGGCGCGACCCGGAGGTCCGGCGCGACCTCGAGGCGGTCCACGCCATGTTCCCCATCCTGCGCGAGCGCGCGGACCAGGAGGCCGAGACGCTGTCGGGCGGCGAGCAGCAGATGCTGGCCCTCGGGCGCGCCATGCTCCGCCGGCCGCGGCTGCTGATGCTCGACGAGCCCTCGCTGGGGCTGGCGCCGCGCGTCGCCCGCACGGTCTACGAGGCCCTGGCCGCCATCAGCCGGACCGGGACGACCATCCTGCTCGTGGAGCAGAACGCGCGGCTGGCCCTGCAGGTGGCGCACCGGGGCGCGATCCTGGAATCCGGGCGGATCGTGCTGGAAGGCACGGCCGAGGCGCTGACGCGGAACGAGGACGTGCGCGAGGTGTACCTGGGCCTGGGCGGCGGCGAGACGGTGCCGGCGCGCGGCTGGCGGCTCTACCGGAAGAGGAGGCGATGGTGATGGACGACCTGGCGACAGCCCGCACCCTGCCCGAGCTGTTCGCGCGCCAGGTGGCGCGGTCGGGCGACCGCCCGGCCATCCGGTTCAAGCGGCACGGCATCTGGCACCGGGTCTCGTGGCGCGAGTACGGGGAGGCGGTGGCGGCCACGGCGGCCGCCCTGCTGGCCTTCGGCCTCCGGCCGGGGGAGCACGTCGCGGTGCTGGGCGACAACCGGCCCGAGTGGCTCTACTGTCACCTGGGCATCCAGACGGCGGGGGGCGCCACCTGCGGCATCTACCCCACCTCGGCTCCCGATCAGATCCGCTACATCATCCAGCACTCCGAGGCGCGGCTGATCTTCGTGGAGAACGACGAGCAGCTCGACAAGGTCCTGGCGGTGGCCGGCGACACCGGACTCGAGCGCATCGTGGTGTGGGACGCCAGGGGCCTGTGGGGGTTCACCGAGGAGCGCGTCGTCTTCTTCGACGACTTCCTCAAACAGGGCCAGGCCTGGCGCGACGCCCATCCCGGGGCCGTCGAGGCCCGCCGCGACGCGGTGGACCCCGAGGACACGGCCATGCTCGTGTACACGTCGGGCACCACGGGGCGGCCGAAGGGCGCCATGCTGGCCCACCGCTCGGTGGTCTGGCAGGCCGACGTGACCCGGCAGCTCAACCCGGTGTCGGAGACGGACGAGGTCGTCTCGTACCTGCCCTTCGCGCACATCTACGAGAACCTCATCACGGTGTTCGGCGCCATCCGCTACGGCTACGTGGTGAACTTCGTCGAGAGCCTGGACACGCTGTTCCAGAACCTGCGCGAGATCTCCCCCACCTACTTCGCCAGCGTGCCCCGCATCTGGGAGAAGCTGGCCTCCACGGTCGAGCTGCGCATGGCGGACTCCACCCCCCTCAAGCGCCTGCTCTACCGGGCTGCGGTCGCCGTCGGGCGCCGGCACGCGCGGGCGCGCCTGGCCGGCTCGGTGCCGCCGGGGCTGGCCGTCGCCTACCGGCTGGCCGCCTGGGCGGTGCTGGCGCCCCTCCGGCGCCGCCTCGGCTTCGACCGCATCCGGCTGGCCGTCTGCGGGGCGGCGCCGGCCTCCCCGGATCTCTTCGAGTACTACCACGCGCTGGGGATCCCGCTGGTCGAGGGCTACGGGATGACCGAGTCGACCGGGGTGATCTCGATCAACCGCGTGGCCCGGCCCCGGGTGGGGACCGTGGGCGAGCCGCTGCCCGGCATCGAGGTGCGCCTGGCCGAGGACGGCGAGATCCTCACCCGGGGCCCCCACGTCTTCAAGGGCTACTTCAAGGACCCCCGGCTGACCGCCGAGACCATCGACGCCGAGGGCTGGCTCCACACCGGCGACGTGGGCGCCTGGGACGGCGGACACCTCCGCATCCTGGACCGCAAGAAGGACATCATCATCACGGCCGGCGGCAAGAACATCACGCCGGCCTGGATCGAGAACAAGCTGAAGTTCAGTCCCTACATCCAGGACGCGGTGGTCATCGGCGACGGGCGCCGCTACCTGGTGGCGCTGATCCTCATCGACGAGGACAACGTGACCAAGTTCGCGCAGGACCGCCGGGTGCCGTTCACCACGTTCCAGGACCTGACCCGGCACCCGGAGATCCTGGCGCTGATCCAGCAGGAGGTGGACCGCGTCAACCGGACGCTGTCGCAGGTGGAGTCGATCAAGAAGTTCGCCCTCCTGCCCCGGCGCTTCTACGAGGAGGAGGGCGACGTGACCCCGACCAAGAAGGTGAAGCGGCGGGCCATCGAGGCGCGCTACGCGGAGCTGATCGCCGGGCTCTACCGCGACTGACGTGGATCTCGTCGAGTCCTACCGGCAGGACCTCCGGCTGGCCCGCACGCCCGTGAGCCGCGCCCTCCTGGGCCTGCTGCTGGCCGGCCTGGCCGTCCTGCCCTGGCTGGCTCCCGAGCACCTCACCTTCCTGGCCACGCTCATCTGCCTCTACTCGATCGGGGTGCTGGGGCAGAACCTGCTGATCGGCTACACGGGGCAGATCTCGCTCGGGCAGGCGGGCTTCCTGGCCATCGGCGCCTTCACCTTCGGGCACCTGCGCCTGGCCGGCCTGCCGTTCCTGCCGGCCCTGGGCCTGGCCGGCACCGCCGCCGCCCTGGCCGGCCTGCTGGTCGGGTTCCCGTCGCTGCGCCTGAAGGGGCCGTACCTGTCCATCGTGACCCTGGGGTTCGGGGTGGCGGTCTACCAGGCCTTCGTGAACTGGGAGGCGCTGTCCGGGGGGCGCTCCGGCCTGGCCATCGCCCGGCTGTCACCCGTGCTCGGGCTGGCCCGGCACCAGTGGGAGTACTACGTGTGCGCGGCCCTGCTGGTCGTGTTCGTCCTGGCCACCCTCAACATCATCTCCTCGTACGTGGGCCGGGCCTTCGTGGCCATCCGCGACGCCGACATCGCGGCCGAGGTCATCGGCGTCAACCTGACCCGGTACAAGCTGCTGGCCTTCGCGCTGTCGTCCTTCTACACGGGGGTTCACGGCGCGCTGTATGCCCAGGTCCTCGGCCACATCGAGCCCCAGATCTTCAACCTGCTGGAGTCCATCACGCTCTTCGTGGCCGTCATCATCGGCGGCCTGGCCTCGGTGGAGGGCTCGATCCTGGGCGCCGTCTTCGTGCTCCTGGTCCCCAAGCTGCTGGCGGACTTCCGCGAGCTGATCCCCGTCGTCTACGGCGTCACCATCCTCGTGATCCTGATGTTCGAGCCCCTGGGCCTCTACGGCCGGTGGCTCAAGACGCGCCTCTACTTCCAGCTCTGGCCCTTCCGCTGATGGAGCGCGTGCTGCAGTACGTCGTGAGCGGGCTGTCGGCGGGGAGCCTGTACGCCCTGGTCGCGCTGGGGCTGGTGCTCATCTACCGCTCGACCCGGGTGCTGAACTTCGCTCACGGCGACGTGGCCACGGTGGCCACCTTCGTGGCCTTCTCGCTGCTCAGCCGCGAGCACGGCTTCGGGGTGGCCCTGGCCGCCAGCCTGCTGGTGGGCGCCGGGGTGGGCGTCAGCTTCTACCTGGGCGTGCTGGTCCGGGCCCAGCGCCAGGGGGCGACGCTGCTGGGCATGATCATCCTGACCCTGGGCCTGGCCCTCATCCTCCAGGGGGTGGTGGTCTACGTCTGGGGCGCCGAGCCGGTCGCCCTGCCGTTCCCGATCTCCGACACGACGGTCTACCGGGTGGGGCCGGTGGTGGTGAGCCAGCTCTCGCTGGCCACCATGGCCGCCGGACTGCTGGGCAGCCTGCTCCTCTACGCGCTCGTGCAGCGCACCCGGCTGGGCCTGGCCATGCGGGCTACCTCCGAGAACGTCATGGCCGCCCAGACGCTCGGCCTGCCCACCCGGCTCATCCTGGGCCTGGCCTGGGGTGTGGCCTCGGCCCTGGGCGTGGTGGCCGGCGTGTTCCTGGCGCCGGCGCTGCTGCTGGACCCGTTCTTCATGCTCGACCCCTTCCTCAAGGGCTTCGCGGCGGCGGTGCTGGGCGGCCTCAACAGCCTGCCCGGCGCCGTCGTCGGCGCCCTGATCCTCGGCGTGGCCGAGAGCCTGACCGGCGGCTTCGTCTCCATCCAGTTCAAGAACACGCTGGCCTTCGTGATCATCATCGTGGTCCTGCTGGTGCGGCCGGAGGGGCTGCTGGGGACCGAGTTCAAGGAGCGGGTGTGAGCCCGTATACTCCCCGCGGCACGCTGCCACATCCCGAGGGGCGAACAAGGAGCGCTCGATGGCGGAAGAGATCAAGGCCCACATCACCGGCGTCGTCTTCCAGGTCACGGCCAGGCCCGGCGACCGGGTGGAGGCCGGCGACCCGGTCGTCGTGCTGGAATCGATGAAGATGGAGATCCCCGTGGAGGCCCCGCGGGCCGGCGCGGTGCGGGAGATCCGCGTGCAGGAGGGGCAGACGGTCCAGGAGGGCGACATCGTGGCCCTGCTGGAGTGAGGGGGCGGCCATGGCCGAGCCCGGAGACGATCGGGCGCGACATGAGCCGGCGACGGGCCTGAAGGACCTGGCGGACCAGCTGGCCGCCCGGCGGGCCCGGATCCGGGCCATGGGCGGCGCGGAGGCCGTGGCCCGGCAGCACGCCGCCGGCAAGCTGACGGCCCGCGAGCGGATCGACCTGCTGTTCGACCACGGCACCTTCTGCGAGATCGGCATCCAGGCCACGCACGCGGGCGTGGCCCCGGAGCTGGCGGGCAAGGAGACCCCGGCCGACGGCGTCATCACCGGCTTCGGGCGCATCGACGGGCGCCTGGCCTCCGTCATCGCCTACGACTACACGGTGATGGCCGGCTCCATGGGGCGCACGGCCGAGGTCAAGTGCAACCGCGCCCGCGAGATCGCCTACGGCAAGCGGATGCCGATGATCTGGCTCATCGACTCGGCCGGGGCGCGCATCCAGGAGGCCATCGGGTCCCGGAACTTCGCCGGCTCGGGGCTCCTGTTCCGCGAGGAGTCGATCATGTCGGGGGTGGTGCCGCAGGTGGCCGCCGTCATGGGACCCGGCGTGGCCGGCACCGCCTACATACCCGCGCTGGCCGACTTCGTGCCCATGGTGAAGGGCACGAGCCACCTGGCGCTGGGCGGGCCGCCGCTGGTCAAGGCCGTGGTCGGCGAGGACGTCACGCCCGAGGAGCTGGGCGGCTCCAGGGTCCACTGCGAGATCTCCGGCGTGGGCGACCTCGAGGTCGAGGACGACCGCGCCTGCCTGGCCGCGATCCGGGAGTACCTGTCGTTCTTCCCCGCCTCGAACGCCGAGGCTCCGCCCCGCCGGGCCACGGACGACCCGGTCGATCGCCGGGACGAGGAATTGCTGGCGATCGTCCCCGACAGCCCGCGGCGGGCCTACGACGTCAGGAAGGTGATCCGGGCGGTCGTGGACGATCGGCACTTCTTCGAGCTCAAGCCGGCCTGGGCCCGGAACGTGGTCATCGGCCTGGCCCGCCTGGGCGGGCGGCCGGTCGGAGTGGTGGCCAGCCAGCCGATGGTCCTGGGCGGGGCCCTGGACGTGGATGCTGCCGACAAGGCCGCCCGCTTCATCATGCTCTGCGATGCCTTCAACGTCCCGCTGGTCTTCCTGCAGGACGTGCCCGGGTTCGTGGTGGGCTCGCGGGCCGAGCGCGCGGGGATCATCCGCCACGGGGCCAAGATGCTCTACGCGGTCAGCGAGGCCACCGTGCCCAAGCTGACCGTGATCCTGCGCAAGGCCTACGGGGCCGGCTATTTCGTGATGTGCGGGCGGGCGTACGAGCCGGACCTCATCGTGGCCTGGCCCACGGCCGAGATCAGCGTGATGGGGCCGGAGGGAGGCACCAGCATCGTCTTCCGCAAGGACATCGCCGCCGCCGCCGATCCGGAGGGCGAGCGGGCCCGTCGGGTCCAGGAGTTCCGCCGGCTGATCGACCCTTACCGCGCCGCGGGCGCGGCGCTGATCGACGACGTGATCGATCCCCGGGAGACCCGGGGCGTCCTCATCCGGGCGCTGGAGATGGCGGCCGGCAAGAAGGTCGAGCGGCCCTGGAAGAAGCACGGGGTCATGCCGGTGTAGGTAGTCGGCCAGCGCGGGTATGTAGGCGGTGC
>JBBIIW010000146.1:0-7195 GCA_037446305.1 Candidatus Rokuibacteriota bacterium | reverse complement strand
GGCGTGGCAGCCCTGGGCGCCCGCGGCGCGGCCGGTCGTGGTGGCGCCCGGCGTCCTGCGCCCCGACGACCTGCCGCGCGTCGTGGCCGCCCTGCAGGCGGTCCTGCCCGGCTAGAGCCAGCCCTCCAGGAACCGGCGGGCATTGTCGCCGAGGATCTTCCGCCGGACCTCGGCCGGCAGCCCCCGGTCGGCCGCCCAGCGGTACTCGTCCTCGTACGGATAGGGGATCAGCGGGAAGTCCGAGCCGTGCAGGATGCGGTCCTGGTGGCGCAGCAGCAGGTCGGTGGGGATGCGCGCGGGGTCCCCGCCCACCCAGGGTGCGGCGGCCGGCGCCAGGGCCATGGTCGTGTCCACGTACAGCCGGGGATAGTCGTCGGTCAGGGCCAGGAAGGACTCCGGCTCGAAGCACCCGAGGTGCGCGACGCACACCGGCAGGCGCGGAAAGCGCTTCATGACGGGGACGAAGTGCGCGAACCCGGTCCACTCGTCGCGGTAGGGCAGCGTGCCGGCGTGCAGCATGAGCGGGCGGCCCTCGGCCTCCAGGCGCTCGTACAGCCCGAACAGGCGGGAGTCGTCGGCACGGAACCGCTGCACGGAGCAGTGCAGCTTCATGCCCACCAGCCGCAGCTCCTCGAAGGCCTCCTTCACCACCGCGTCCAGGTCGGGGTCCTCGACGTGCACGGTCCCCAGGGGCAGCATCCGGGGCAGGGCGCGGGCGAGGTCGGCGAGCCAGCGGTTGATCGGCCGGGCCAGGCCGGGCTTGTGCGCGTAGGAGAACGCGCAGAAGCGCTCGACGCCGTGGGCGCCCAGCGCGGCGGCCACCGCCGCCGGCTCGAACGAGTGGCGGATGGGCCAGCGGTGCCGGTCGGCGAAGTGCCGCTCGATGGCGGCGGCCAGCCGGGGTGGGTGCAGGTGAACGTGGACGTCGATGGCGGGGCGGTCGGCGCTCACGCCCGGCTACCGCGCCGGCTTCTTCCAGATGCCGCGGTCGTGCATCAGCCTGATCTGGCGCTTGATGACCTTCTCGCGGTACTCCGCGTGCTTGTACGGCGCCCGCTTGAGGTAGAGGTTCTTCGGGTAGATGGGCCGCTCGTAGAGCAGCTGGTAGAGCTCGGTCCGCACGTCCTTCAGCCAGTTGTCCCACTGGGCCCGGGCCCGGTGGTCGCGCAGCGCCTCGATGTCGATCACGCCGGCCACGTACGTGGACCCGGCGCCGTACTCCTGCCGTCCCACGATCTGTCCCCGGTAGTTGATGATGAACGACCGGCCGCCGAAGGTGTCGATCGGCGTGGTCTCCTCCGGGAACAGGTAATAGGTCCCCATGTTGGGCGCCACCACGTAGAGGTTGTTGTCGAGGGCCCGGGCCCGGCTCTGGATCTCGAAGTACTCGTTGCCGGTGGCCGGGTGCGGGTAGGAGGCCCGGTACACCACCTCGGCCCCGTTCAGGGCCAGGGCCCGGGCGTTCTCCGGGTAGGAGCCCTCGTTGGCCATCATGATGCCCAGCCGGCCGATGGCCGTGTCGGCCACGGGCCAGAAGGCCTGCAGGGTGCGGCCGTACTTCTCCACCCACCAGTCGTAGATGTCGTGGGGGCAGACGGAGTGCTCCACGGGGAAGAGCGGGGAGACCTTGTAGTGCTGCAGGATCACGCGGCCCCGCGGATCGATGATGAACCCGACGTTGAAGAAGCGGTCCTTCCAGTCGGGATGGCGCGCCTTGGCCTGGGCCATGATGTAGGCGTCGTAGTCGCGGGCGATCTTCCCCAGGAAGTCGGTCTCCTCGCCCGGGATGTCGATGGCCCCCTCGCGCGCGAACTGGGCGTGGTCGAGGTCCAGCACCTCGTCGTTGAAGCCCTGCAGCGCGCCCTCCGGGACGGCGATGAGCCGCACCGGGATGTCGAGGCTGCTGAGCCAGGAGGCGGCCTTCACCAGGTGCGAGAGGTGCTCCAGGTTGATCTTGATGTCCTTGCGCTTGCGGATGCCGCGCACGGTGGGGATGAGGCCGACGGCGGTGTAGGGCTTGATCATGCGTCCTCCCCGGGGCCCGGCGGCCCCCGCGCTGCCTGGCCCAAGACAGTTAGCACAGAACGCGGCGTTCGCCCAGCGCCGGGCCGGCGTGGCGCCTTGACACGCTTCGCGCCGGGGGCGTAGAGTCCCCGCGACGCACCGGGCCGGCACGGTCCGGTGTGCGGGACGGAGGTGCTCGATGGCCACGGCGACCACGACCCGCTGGAGCCTGCAGGGGCAGGGCTACGAGTTCTGCAACTGCGACTTCGGCTGCGGCTGCAACTTCGGCGGCTTCCCGAACTCCGGGGACGGCAGCTGCCGGGCCTTCGTCGGGGCGGTCGTCAGGCGAGGCGCCTGCGGCGACGTGGACCTGTCGGGCGTCAGGTATGCCCAGCTCCTGTCCTGGCCGAGGGCGATCCACGAGGGCCACGGCCAGGCCGTCTTCGTCGTCGACACGGCGGCGGACGACCGGCAGGTGCAGGCGCTGACGCAGATCCTCAGCGGCCGGCTGGGCGGCCTGCCGTGGGAGCTCCTCGGGCCCTCGTTCACGGTCGTGGCCGTGATCAGGGCGAAGATCACCATCGAGGGGAGCGGGCGGAAGAGCACGTTCCGGGTCGAGGGCGTGGGGGAGGGTCGCGGCGATACGCTGAAGAACCCCGTCACCGGCGAGGACCATCTGGTGGACGTGGTCCTCGACAAGGGCTTCATCTGGAAGCGGGGGGAGTGCGGGCAGGGCTCGTTCCAGGCCTCGGCGGCCGGGGTCTCGATCGCCGCCGACCGGAGCAACTGGATCTCCTACGCCTTCGACTGGTCGAACGCCGCCTAGCGTGAGCGAGCTCGCCGAGGGGCTGCTCCGGCGCGACCGGGCCATCGTCGCGGCCGGCCTGGCCGTGCTGGTCGTCCTGGCCTGGGCCTCCCTGGTCCATCTGGCCTCCCGCATGCCCGCGCCGCCCATGGACATGGGCATGGCCGGGCCCCGGATGCACGCCTGGACGCCGGGGGACCTGCTCCTGCTCATCGTCATGTGGGCCGTCATGATGGTGGCCATGATGCTGCCCTCGGCCAGCCCCATGATCCTGATGTTCACGACCGTCAACCGGCGGCGGCAGGCCGAGGGCCGCGCCGTCGTCCGCACCGGCCTGTTCGTGGCCGCCTACGCCGTGATCTGGAGCGCCTACAGCGTCGGGGCCGGGACCGCGCAGTGGCTGCTGCACCAGGCCGCGGTCATCTCGCCCATGGCCACGGCCGGCCCGTCCCTGGGCGGCGCGCTCCTGATCGCGGCCGGGCTCTTCCAGTTCACGCCGCTCAAGCGCGCGTGCCTGGCCGTCTGCCGCTCGCCGCTGTCCTTCCTGATGGCGCAGTGGCGCGAGGGCGGCCGGGGCGCCTTCCGCATGGGGCTCCGGCACGGCATGTACTGCGTCGGCTGCTGCTGGGTGCTCATGGCCTTGCTGTTCGTGGCCGGTGTGATGAACCTGGCCTGGGTGGCCGGCATCGCCGCCTTCGTGCTGGTGGAGAAGGTGATCCCGGGGGGCGAGCGCGTCAGCGCCGCCGGAGGCGTCTTGCTGGTGGCCGCCGGCGTGCTGCTGCTGGCCCGCGGGGCCGGCGCCCCGGCCTGAGGGGCGACGGGCGACCGGCGGCGGGGAGGAGATGACCGGTCGTGACCGTGTCGTGGCCGCCTACCGGGGCGGCTGGGCGGACTGCGTGCCCGCCTACCCCATCGCCGGCTCGTTCGCCGGCTGCCTGGACGGCCTGTCCATCGAGGAGTACTGCACGAACCCCACCAAGGCCGTGAGGGCGATGGTCAACTTCTACGAGCGCTACCGGCCGGACGTCATGATCGCCTTCAACGACCTGGCCAAGGAGGCGGAGGCGGTCGGCTGCCGGGTGAAGTACTCGGATGACGTCGTGCCATCGATCGACCGTCACGTGCTCGAGGAGGACAAGGGGCGGCTGGCGCGGCTGGAGATCCCCGACCCGTACCGTGACGGTCGCCTGCCGGCCTTCCTGGAGCAGTGCCAGGCCCTGTCGGCCGCCCGCTTCCCCAGCGCGCTGGGCGCGGTGCTGGTCGGGCCCTGGACCATCGCCATGCTCATGCGGAACCCCGAGCTGATGTGCCTGGACACGCTCGAGGACCCGGCCTTCGTGCACGCGCTCATGCGCTTCACCACCGAGTACGCCAAGCGGGTCGGCGAGGCCGTGCTCACGACGAAGATCGGGCTCAGCTACTCGGACCCGACCGCGTCCTGCTCGCTGGTGGGCCCCGAGACCTACCGGGAGTTCATCAAGCCCTACCACCAGGACCTGGTCGATCACTTTCGGGCCCGTCAGGTGGGGACGACCATCCACATCTGCGGCACCACCCACCAGATCCACGAGGACCTGGTGGACGTGGGCTTCGTGGCCATCACCATCGACCTGGACCAGCAGGCCGATCCGGCCCTCCGGGTGGACCAGCTGGACCGGCTCCTCACGCTGGGCGACCAGCGGGGCGTGGTGGCCATCGGCAACGTCGACGTCACGATCTTCGAGCGGGCCAGCCGGGCGGAGATCGAGGCCGAGGTTCGCCGGTGCATCGCCACCGCCCGGGGCCGGCCGCGCTTCGTGCTCTCGACCTCCTGCGAGCTTCCGCCCCGGGCCAACCCCGACTGCGTCAAGTGGTTCATGGAGGCCGCCCGCGAGTACGGGCGCTCCGAGCGGATGGGAGGGCCGCCGGCCTCCGCCTGAGCGCCGCCGGCCCGGCCGTCATCCCGGCGGGCCCGCGCCCTGCTGGCGCTCGACCTCCTCCATGATCATCGTGTTCAGCTGATCGACCAGCTTGGCCGCCTCCGCCTGCCCGTCGTTGCGGATCAGCTCGCGGATCCGCGAGGGGCGGGCGGAGAGCATGATCAGGGTCGTGCCGATGCTCACCGCCTCCTCGATCGAGTGGGTGACGAACAGGATGGTGCGGCCGGTCTCCCGCCAGATGCGCCGGACCTCCCGCTGCATGATCCGGCGGTTCTGGGCGTCCAGGGCCCCGAAGGGCTCGTCCATCAGCAGCAGGTCCGGCTCGATGGCCAGGGCCCGGGCGATGGCCGCCCGCTGGCGCATCCCGCCCGACACCCGCGCGGGGTAGTAGTCCTCGAAGCCCGCCAGCCCGGCGATGCCGAGGTAGCGGCGGGCGACGGCGTCGCGCTCCCGCGCACCGAGTCCCAGCGGTCTGAGGACCAGGGCCACGTTGTCGCGCAGGGTCATCCAGGGCAGCAGGCGGTCTTCCTGGAACACGACGCCGATCTTGTGCTGCAGGGGCCGGCCGGCCACGATCGGCTCGCCGTCCAGCGTCACGCCCCCGCGGGTGGCCGGCTCCAGCCCGCCGACGATCCGGAGCAGCGTCGTCTTGCCGCAGCCGTTGGGGCCCAGCAGGCAGACGAACTCGCCGGCGTCCACGGTGAACGACACCCGGTCGATGACCGGGATCAGGAAGTCCTTGCCCACGTCGGTGACGACCAGCTTCATCGCCAGCGGGCCAGGCGCCGGGACAGGGCGTCGAAGACGAGCCGGTCGGTGGCCATCATGACCAGGATCATCACCAGCGCCCAGACGAAGACCATCTGGGTGGCCAGGATCTCCCGGCTGTAGTTCATGATGTAACCGATGCCCGAGGTGACGCCGAAGATCTCAGCCACCACGGAGACCTTCAGCGCCAGCCCGAAGCCCACCTTCATGCCGGCGATCAGGTAGGGGAGGGTGCTGGGGACGACGATGGCCGCGAACTTCTGGCGGCCGCTCAGCCGGTACACGCCCCCCATCTCCAGGAGCCGTCGGTCCACGTTCTCCACGCCCTCGACCAGGTTGGAGGCCACCACCGGCAGGGTGATCATGAACGTCGTGAAGATGGGCGCCCAGTTCGACAGCCCGAACCAGATGATGGAGATCACGATCCAGACGAAGACCGAGGTGGCGTTGAGGACCGTGAGGAGGTCGTGCACCACCTCGCGGGCCGCCCGGGACAGGAAGGCGGCCAGGGCCACCAGGATGCCGGCCCCCACCGCGGCGCCGAAGCCGATCGCGATGCGGTAGAGCGAGGCGGCGGTGTGGCGCCAGATCTCACCGCTCCGGAGAATCTCCAGGAACCCGGCCACCACGGCCAGCGGCGAGGGGAGCACGTAGGCCCCGTACCGCCACGACAGCGCCGTCCACAGGGCCAGGAGGAGGACGGCGACCCCCAGGGTCGGCAGGTGCAGGCGGGCCGCCCAGCCGCGCCTCATCGGCGGCCCGCCCCCCGGTCACGCGCGATAGAAGAACTCCTTGCGGATCCGCTCCGGCTGGTCCCAGAGGTCCGACTTCAGGAAGCCGAACTCCTTGTTGATCTGCAGCTGGGCGATGAGCGTCTCCACCTGCTCCTCGGGCAGCCCGTGCAGCATCTGCACGGTCTCCTTGTAGGCCACCTTGATGACGTCCATCGGCAGCTTGGTGACCTCGGCCACGATCTCCATGGCCCGCTCCGGCCGCCGGTACCAGATCTCGACCGCGTCCTTCTGGGCGGCGTTGAGGTCGGCGGCGATGGCCGGGTGCCGGCCGAGGAAGTCGGCGTGAACCAGGTAGCAGACGTGGACCGGGTACCCGCCGGCCCGGCCGGTGGCCTTGCGCCAGAGGTCGATCTGCTTGGCCAGGTACACGCCCTGGCCCCGGAAGACCACCGAGTCGGTGATGGGCTGCCAGGCGATGATGGCGTCCACCTCGCCCTTGCCCAGGAGGGTGACCATGTCGGGGGGCGCGGTCGCCGTCACGATCTGGGTGTCCTTCTGGAGGTCGAGGCCGTAGCCCTTGAGCGTGAGGGCCCGGATGTCGAAGAAGGTGGAGGTCCCCACGATGGCGGCGATCTTCCGGCCCTTGAGGTCCTCGACCCGGTTCAGGCCGGCGCCCTTGCGGGCCACGATCGCGCCGAGCACGGCGGTGGCCACGCCCGTGACCTTGAGCGGCACGCCGTCCTCGAACGCCTTGGCGGCCAGCGCGAAGGACATGTCCACCGCGTCCACGTTCTTCGAGGCCAGCTGGTTCAGCAGCGGGCCGGGGGCGCCGGGGACGATCGAGTACTCGGCCTGCCAGCCCCGCTTGCCCAGCAGGTCCTCCTTGTGGATGATCTCGGTCGCCGCCCAGCCGAGCTGCAGGTAGGCGAGCCGCACCCGTCCCTTGCCCTGCGCGGCGAGCGGGC
>JBBIIW010000145.1:0-7237 GCA_037446305.1 Candidatus Rokuibacteriota bacterium | reverse complement strand
CGGCAGGCGCTGCGGCACGATCTCGACAGCCCGTCCTCGGAGGCCGTCGGCTGGCTGGCCGAGCGCCTGGACCGCTGGCGGCGCGCGCTGCTCGAGGACGCCGCCCTGCGCGCCGAGGTGGACCGCCGGGTGAAGCGCCAGGCCCTCGAGCTGCTGGAGCGGCACCACGGCCGCATCGCCACCCTCATCGAGAAGGGGGTGCACACGCTGGGGCCGGAGGGGGCCGTCGCGCTGGTCGAGGAGCACGCCGGGGACGACCTGCAGTTCATCCGGGTCAACGGCACGGTGGTGGGGGGGCTGGCCGGGGGCGGCCTCTACGGGCTGCACCTGCTGCTCCGGCTGCTCTAGGCGCGCGACCGTTTGTCGCCATTGCCGAATTCACGTACACTGCCCCCCCAAACACGCCCGGGGAGGCACGCATGTCACGCTTGCGCATTGCGGCATCGCTCATCGCCATCGTGCTGGCCGTCATCGTGATCGGCTCGCCTGCCCTGAGCCAGGCGCCGAAGTCGGGCGGGGTGCTCAACGCCATGCTGCGGGAGGACCTGGCCCAGGGCTTCTCCATCCACGAGACGGCGACGATCTCCACCGTCTGGCCCGGGATGCCCTGCTTCAACAACCTCGTGCTCTTCGACCCGCTGAAGCGCCAGGAGAGCATGGACACCATCATCGGCGAGCTGGCCGAGCGATGGTCGTGGCAGGACAACTACCGCAACCTGGTCTTCTTCCTGCGCAAGGACGTGAAGTGGCACGACGGTCAGCCCTTCACCGCCAGGGACGTCAAGTACACCTTCGACATGGTCCGGGAGGCGCCGGACGCCCAGGGCAAGCTCCGCATCAATCCGCGCAAGGACTGGTACGCCAACGTGGAGGCCATCGAGACGCCGGACGCGCACACGGTGGTGTTCCGGCTGAAGCGGCCGCAGCCCTCCCTGCTGATGATGCTGGCCTCCGGCTACTCGCCCGTCTATCCGGCGCACGTGCCCGCCGCCGAGTTCCGCACCCGCTGCGTGGGCACCGGGCCGTTCAAGGTCAAGGAGTGGCGGAAGGGCGAGTTCGTCGAGTACGAGCGCAACCCGAACTACTTCGTCAAGGGCCGGCCGTACCTCGACGGCATCCGCTACGTCGTCATCAAGGAGCGGGGGACCCGGCAGGCGGCCATCCAGTCCGGCCAGCTCGACATCGCCTTCCCGGGCGAGACGACCAAGACGATGTCCGAGCAGATCAAGGCCGCCGTGCCGCAGATGGTGATCGTCCCCGCCAGCCAGAACGTCAACGACAACCTGATCATGAACATCAAGAAGCCGCCCTTCGACAACGTCAAGGTGCGGCGGGCCATCAGCCTGGCCATCGACCGCCGGGCCTACGTCCAGGCCGTCCACCAGGGTGGCGCCGTGGTCGGGGCCTCCATGGCCCCCAAGCCGTACGGCGTCTGGGGGCTGCTCGACAAGGACCTGAACCAGCTGCCGGGATACGGCAAGCCCCAGGAAGACAAGGCCCGGGCCCGGAAGCTCCTGGCCGAGGCCGGCTTCACCGCGTCGAACCCGCTGCGGGTCGAGATGGCCACCCGGGCCATCGCCATCTACGTGGACTTCGCCTCCTTCGTGATCGACCAGCTCAAGCAGGTGGGCGTGGAGGCCACGCTCAAGCAGGTCGAGACGGCCCAGTGGCATCCGCTGGTGACCCGCCGCGAGTACCAGATGGGCGCCAACCTGACCGGCATCGGCCCCGATGACCCCGACGCCAACTTCTACGAGAACTTCGCCTGCGGGTCGCCCCGGAACTACACCGACTACTGCGACGAGCAGGTCATGAAGATGATCGAGCAGCAGTCGCAGGAGCTGGATCCCAAGAAGCGCCTGCAGATGGTCTGGGACATCCAGAAGAAGCTGGAAGAGGACGGGGCCCGACCCATGATGGGCTGGCGCATCGACTACTTCGCCCACTGGCCGCACGTGAAGAACCTGGTGCCGCACCAGTCCATCTACAACTACGGCCGGATGCAGGAGGTCTGGCTGGACAAGTAGCTCACGACCCGGGGCGGAGGGCGGGGACGCCCCCTCGACCGCCTCGACAACTGCTCAGGGGTCTCGGGGACGTCCCCGCCCCCGCCCGGGTCGCGGCTGCTCGTCCACACCCCCATGAGGACCTACGTCGCCCGCCGGCTCGGCATCGCCGTCGTCACGCTGCTCGGCATGTCGATCGTCATCTTCGTGCTGCTGCGGCTGGCGCCCGGCAACATCGTGGACATCCTGTTCGCCGCCGCCGGGTACGTGAACGAGGCCGACAAGCGGCTCATCATGCAGGAGCTGGGGATCGACAAGCCGATCTGGCTCCAGTACCTGCACTGGCTGGGCGACGTCGTCACCGGCGACCTGGGCAAGTCCTACCGGTACGACGTGCCGGCCTGGCAGATCATCAAGCCCCTGATCCCGGTCACCGTGGAGCTGGCCGCCTTCTCGATCCTCATCGCGGTCCTGCTGGGGGTGCCGACCGGCGTCATCAGCGCCGTGCGCCAGGACACCGCGCTGGACTACGTGCTGCGCGTCGTCTCGCTGGCGGGGCTCTCGATGCCCTCCTTCTGGCTGGGCATGGTCATCATCCTGTCGCTGGTCGTCTGGCTCGGCTGGATCCCCCCGCTCACCTACGTCTCGCCCACGCAGCATCTGGGCCTGCATCTCGTCCAGTTCCTGCTCCCGGCCCTGGCCGTGGGCTACCGCTCCTCGGCCCTGCTCATGCGCATCACCCGCTCGGCCGTGCTGGAGGTGCTGCGCGAGGACTACATCCGCACGGCCTGGGCCAAGGGGCAGCGCGGGGGCGCCGTGGTCTGGCGGCACGCCTTCATGAACGCGGTGCTGCCGGTGGTGACGGTCATCGGCATCGAGTTTGCGTTCCTCATCGGCGGGCTGGTCGTGACGGAGACCGTGTTCAACATCCCCGGCGTGGCCCGGTTCCTGGTCGAGGCCATCCTGTGGCGCGACTACCCGATCGTGCAGAACCTGGTCATGTTCATCGCCATCGTGGTCATCCTCTCGAACCTGGTCGTGGACCTGCTCTACGGCTGGCTGGATCCCCGGGTGCGCTATGGCGACTAGCGACATGGGGGGCCGCCAACGGGCCCCCCATACCCCCCGACGCTCGGGACGCCCCGGCGGAGCCGTGGCGCCCCTCGATCTCCCGGTGCGCCATGGCGACTAGGCCCGTCGCCGCCGAGACCGGGACCGGGATCGAGGTCGTCGTCGTCGGCCCCGCCGCGCCGGCCCGGCGGGGTGTGGGCAGCGCCGTCGTGCGCTTCGCCCGCAAGAAGCCGCTCGGCGCCGCCGGCGCCGTGCTGGTCCTCCTCATGGTCGTGGCCGCCGCCTTCGCCGACGTGCTGGCCACCCACGATCCGATCACGACCGACGCCTACAACACCCTGGCCGGCCCGGGCCCGGACCACTGGCTGGGCGCCGACCACCTCGGGCGCGACATCTACAGCCGGATCGTCCATGGCGCCCGCGTGTCCCTCGTCGTGGGCGTGCTGTCCACGCTGCTGGGCTCCGTGCTGGGCGGGATCATCGGGCTGCTGAGCGGCTACTTCGGGGGAAAGGTGGACCTGCTCAGCCAGCGCGTGCTGGACATCCTGCAAGGGCTGCCGCTGCTGGTGCTGGCCCTGGTCATGGCGGCCTCGCTGGGGCCCACCGTCCCGAACGTGATCATCGCCATCTCGATCCCGATCATCCCGAGGGCGGCGCGCGTCATCCGCAGCAGCGTGCTGGCCATCCGGGAGATGCAGTACGTGGAGGCAGCCCGGGCCCTGGGAACCGGGCACGGGCGGATCGCCTTCCGGCACATCCTGCCCAACACCATCGGCCCCTTCATCGTGCTCACCACGGCGCAGCTGGGGAGCGCGATCCTGGTGGAGGCGGCCCTGAGCTTCCTCGGCCTGGGGGTGCCCGAACCCTATCCCTCGTGGGGGCGGATGCTGTCGGTGTCCGCGGCCGAGTACGCGCAGAAGGCGCCGCACCTGGTGCTGTTCCCGGGCCTCGCCATCAGCCTGGCCGTGTTCGGGACCAACCTGCTGGGCGACGCCCTCCGCGACACGCTGGACCCCCGCCTCCGCGGCGGCTGAGCCCCCGCCTGTCCATACAAGGAGTCTGAGTCATGAAGATGTACGTCGCCGGTCAGTGGATCGACAAGCCGCAGACGATCGAGGTGCAGAACCCCTACGACGGCTCCGTGGTGGACACCGTGCCACGGGCCGACCGGGGCGACGTGGAACGCGCGCTCCAGTCGGCCGAGCGGGGCGCGCGGGCCATGGCCCGGCTGTCCGGGTACGACCGCTGGAAGATCCTCAGGAAGGCCGCCGAGCTGATCGCCGCCCGCCAGGAGGAGCTGGGGCGCCTGATCTCCCTGGAGGAGGGCAAGGCCATCGCCGAGGGGCGCCTGGAGGCCAGCCGGGCCTTCGAGACGATCATGGGCTCGGCCGAGGAGGCCAAGCGCATCCACGGCGAGACGGTGCCGCTCGACGCGGCCCCGGGCGGCGCGGGGAAGATCGGCGTGACGCTGCGGGTGCCGTGCGGGGTGGTGGTGGCGATCAGCCCCTTCAACTTCCCGCTCAACCTCGTCTGCCACAAGGTCGGGCCCGCCATCGCCGGCGGCAACGCGGTCATCGTCAAGCCGGCCACCGACACCCCGCTGTCGGCCCTCCGGCTCACCGAGATCCTGCTGGAGGCCGGGCTGCCGCCCGAGGGGATCAACACCCTGACCGGGTCGGGGGGCGAGATCGGCGACCTGCTGGTCACCGACCGCCGGGTGCGCAAGATCACCTTCACCGGCAGCCGCGACGTCGGCGAGCACATCTGCCGGCAGGCCGGCATCAAGCGGGTGACGATGGAGCTGGGCTCCAACTCCCCGGTGATCGTCATGCCCGACGCCGATCTGGACAAGGTCGCGGCCGCCGTGGCCGCCACCGGCTACGCCAACGCCGGGCAGGTCTGCATCTCGACCCAGCGGGTGCTGGCCGCCGGGCAGGTCTACGGCGACTTCCTGGAGGCGCTGCGGCCGCGGGTGCAGGCCCTCACGGTCGGCAACCAGCTCGACGAGTCGGTCAAGGTCGGGCCGATGGTCCGCGAGCGGGAGGCGATCCGGGTGGAGGAGTGGATCCGCGAGGCGGTCGCCGCCGGGGCCCGGATCGTGACCGGCGGCCGCCGGCAGGGCGCCATCTACGAGCCCACGATCCTGGCCGACGTCAAGCCCGACATGCGGGTGTCGTGCGACGAGCTGTTCGGCCCTGCGGTGGCGGTGACCCCGTTCACGGACATCGACGAGGCCATCGCGCTGGCCAACGACACGAACTACGGCCTGGCCGCCGGCATCTTCACCGAGAGCCTGGAGACGGCGTGGAAGTTCGCCCGCCAGGTCCAGTCGGGCAACCTGCACATCAACTGGGGGCCGCAGTGGCGGGCCGACCTCATGCCCTACGGCGGCCTGAAGGAGTCGGGGTTCGGCAAGGAGGGGCCGCGCTACGCGGTCCAGGAGATGACCGAGCTGAAGATGGTGGTCTTCCACCTGTCGTCGTAGGCGGCGCGGCCGCCGGGGAGCGCATGATGGCCAGGGACGAGCTGTGCTGGCTGCCGGCGACCGCGCTGGCGGCCATGATCCGCACGCGGAAGGTGTCGCCGGTCGAGGTGGTGGACGCGGTGCTGGCCCGGATCGAGAAGCTGAACCCGAGGCTCAACGCCTTCGTGACGGTGACCGACGAGGCGGCCCGCCGCCAGGCCCGGGCCGCCGAGCGCGCGGTGATGAAGCGCGGGGCCCGGCTGGGGCCGCTGCACGGCGTGCCCTTCTCGGTCAAGGACCTCGTCGTCACCGAGGGCGTGCGCACCACCTTCGGCACCCCGCTCTACCGCGACAACGTGCCCACCGAGGACGCGCCGATGGTGGCCCGGCTGAAGGCCGCGGGCGGCATCATGCTCGGCAAGACGAACACGCCGACGTTCGGGTGGCTGGGCGCCACGCACAATCTGCTCTTCGGGCCCACCCGGAACCCGTGGAAGCTCGACCGCACGCCCGGCGGCTCCTCCGGCGGGGCCTCGGCGGCGGCCGCGGCCGGACTGGGGCCCCTGCACATCGGGACGGACGGGGGCGGCTCCATCCGCATCCCGGCCTCCTGCGCGGGCATCTTCGGCTTCAAGCCCTCCTACGGGCGGATCCCCGTCCATCCCTTCAGCGGCGCCTGGAGCCTGTCGCACATCGGCCCCATGACCCGCACGGTGGCGGACGCCGCGCTCATGCTGCAGGTCTCGGCGGGCCCCGACGAGCGCGACCTGTACTCGCTGCCGGCCGCCGGCGTCGACTACACGAGAGTCCTGCGCGGCTCGCTCAAGGGCCTGCGCGTGGCGTGGAGCGACACGCTGGGATTCGCGGAGGCGGTGGACCCGGAGGTCAAGACCATCTGCGCCAGGGCCACGGGCGCCTTCCGCGAGCTCGGCTGCCGGGTGGAGAGCGTCAACCCCGGCTGGCCGTCGCCCCGCGACTGCTGGGAGGCGATCTTCTGCGGCGGCATCGCCACCCGGATGGCTCCCTACCGCGAGCGCAAGAGCGAGATCGAGCCGGGCCTGCTCAGGATCATCGAGAGCACCCTGCAGGACCCGCCCACGCGCTACGTGCAGGCGTGGTTCGACCGCCTGACCTGGTGGCAGCACCCGCGCCGGTTCTTCGAGACCTGGGACCTGCTGCTGACCCCCACCATCGCCTGCCCGCCCTTCGGGGCCACGCTGGAGGGACCCGAGCAGATCGCGGGCCGCCCGGCCTCGCGCTACGACTGGATCCCGTTCACGTACCCCTTCAACCTCACGGGGCAGCCGGCCGCCTCGGTGCCGGCCGGGTTCACGAAGGACGGACTGCCGGTGGGGCTGCAGATCGTCGGCCGGCGCTTCGACGACGTGACGGTGCTGCGGGCGTGCGCCGCCTTCGAGCGCGCGCGCCCGTGGGCCCAGCACCGCCCGCCCCTCGACTGATCGCGGGGGGTCCGGCTGCCGCTGGCCGCGGCCCCCCGGCGCTCGCCGGGAGGCCCCGGCGATCCGACCGTATCGAACGCTGGGCGTTGACGGGGACGCGGGGGCGCGGCAGGCTGCGGCGCGATGTCCCTGGCCGAGCTGCTCACGTCCCTCGCCGTCCTCGGGCTGCTGCTCGCCGCCGCGCTGACGCTGCTCGACGAAGGCCAGGGCCTCTACGCCTTCGGCCAGGCATCAAG
>JBBIIW010000144.1:0-7250 GCA_037446305.1 Candidatus Rokuibacteriota bacterium | reverse complement strand
GCCGGGGCGCCAGGACGTCGCCCAGCCGGGCGGCGATGGCGCGCAGGGCGCGGGCGGCGGGGCTGTCCGGCTCCGTGGCCACGAACGGATCGCCGCGATCGGCGGCCAGCGCCAGGCTCCGCTCGAAGGGCACCCGGCCCAGGAACGGGATGCCCGCCTCGTGGCTCAGCTGCTCGGCGTCGGGCCCCGGCAGGAGCCCGGCCATGTTCTCCACCAGCCCCAGCACCGGCACGCCCGCCTGGCGGGCTGCCGTGATGGACTTGCGGACGACGAGCTGGGAGACCTCCGAGGGGATGGTGACGATGACGGCGCCGCCGAGCCCGGGCACCAGGGAGGCGATCGTGCCCAGCCGGTCGGTGCCGGGCGGCAGGTCGGCCAGCAGGAGGTCCAGCTCCCCCCAGGCCGTGTCGGCCAGGAACTCGCGCAGCGCCTGGGCCTCCATGGCGCCGCGCCAGGTGTGAGCCTCGGCCTGGGTCGGCGCCTGCCAGACCAGCGGGGCATCGTCCCCGGGGAGCAGCAGGTCCATGGACATCACCTTGATGCCCAGGGCGGACTGCGGGGGCTCGACCGCGTCGCCCGCCAGGCGCAGCGTCCGGCCGCGCACGCCCAGCATCTTGGCCATCGTGGGGCCGTTGAGGTCGGCGTCGAGCACGCCCACACGCCGGCCGTCGAGGGCGAAGGCTGCGGCCAGGGCGGCGGTGATCGTGGACTTGCCCACGCCCCCCTTGCCCGAGAGCACGGCCAGGACGGCCCTCACGCCCTCCAGACGCCGGCGGAGGCGGGCCTGCTGCTCGGCCAGCTGGGCGGCGACGTCCGAGCCCCCGTCGCCGGCGATGTCGCGGTAGCGCTTCATCGGCGTGCCGGCCCGGGAGCGCCGGCGCCCGCCTCCCGGGACAGGGCCGCGCGGGCGACGAGCCCGAGCGCCGTCACGGTGACCGCGAGGAAGACGATGGCGCCGGCCCGGAACGTGATCTCGCCGCCCCAGGGGGCCGCCACGGCGGCAGTCTCCGACCGCAGCGCGACCTCGGCGACCTTGGAGGCCCGGAGGGCCAGGAGTGCGGCCACCAGCCAGGCGAAGGTGCGGCGCGAGGCCCAGCCGCCCAGCCACGACCAGGGCCGCCAGAGCAGCAGCGGGATGAGGGCCAGGGGCACGAGCCCGGCCAGGCCCCACATCAGCATCGCCGACTCGCGGGCGCCCCCGGTCCGGGCCCCGGCGACGCCGACGCCCTGGGAGATCAGGTAGAGGCCGCCGGCGAGGTAGACGAGGCCGTAGCCCAGGTAGGCGAACGCGGCCTGGCGGAAGCGATGGTCCGTCTCGCTCACGCCTGCGGCCGGAAGCGAGCGCCCCAGCGCTGCCGGACGTCGGAGAGCACGGCCGGGGTGATCGTGGCCAGCCCCTGCCGCCGCGCGTAGGCCTCGACGGCCTTGACCACCATGCCCCGGGCGAAGGACGGGATGGCCTGCAGGCGCTCGCGGGCCGCGGCCTCCCACGTCAGCTCGCAGTCCACCGGCAGCCCGAACGTCAGCGCGGGCGGCAGGTCGATCACCTGCCCGCCGTGCGCCCCCGGCTGGTAGGCGCAGGCCGGGTCCTCGGCCAGGTAGTCGCCATGGGTCGCGTACGCCCGGCAGCGACACCCCCCGCAGATCTTCGAAAACTCGCAGCGGCCGCAGCGGCCGCCCAGCACGGGGTCGCGCAGGTCGGCGAAGACCGGCGCCCGGTGCCAGAGGTCGGCGAAGCCGCTGGCGCGCACGTTGCCGGCGGCCACCGGCATGTAGGGGCACGGGGTCACGTCGCCCTCGGGGGTGATCCGGCAGTAGTACTTGCCGGCCGGGCACGAGCCGTGGGCGTAGTTCTGCAGCAGCGGCGAGGCCGGGTCGAGCTGCCAGAGGATGCGCCGGAAGTGCGGCGCGCACTTGGCGCGGATCAGCAGGCCGTCCACGCGGCCCACGGGCGTGGACCACGGGTCCTCGAAGGCCGGCCGCCCCTGCCCCACGCCCTGGGCCCGGGCCAGGTACGTCAGGATGCGCTCGTAGGCGGCGGCGTCGATGTCGGTCAGGTCGCGCCCGCGCCCGGTGCGCACCAGGAAGAAGACGTTGAGCACCCGGGCGCCCAGCGTGCGGGCCAGGTCGATCATGGCCGGCACCTCGCCCACGTTCCAGTCGGTGACCGACATGTGCAGCGAGAAGTCGAGCCCGGCGTCGGCCAGCACGCGCGTGGCCCGCACCGCGCCCTGCCAGGCCCCGCGCTGGCGCCGGAAGGCGTCGTGGCGCTCGGGGTCCGTGGAGTCCAGGCTGATGGAGGCGCCCAGGACCCGGTGCTGGCGCATGAGCCGGGCCTCGCGCTCGCGCAGCAGCACGCCGTTGGTGCCGAGGACGGTCGTGAAGCGCTTCTCGCCGGCATAGGCGGCGATGTCCCAGATGTCCCGCCGCAGCAGAGGCTCGCCGCCGGTGAGGATCAGGAAGACGCTGGGGTTGACCTCGGCGATCTGGTCGATGACCCGCCGGCACTCCTCGGTGGTCAGCTCGCCGCCGGGGTCGGCGCCGGCGTGCGCCGACAGGTAGCAGTGGGCGCACTCCAGGTTGCAGCGCCGCGTGAGGTTCCACGACACCGAGTACGCCGTGTAGGGGCTGGTCGTCATCGCCGCCGCGGGTCCCTCGCGGACGAGAAGCCGAAGCCGGCCCGGGGGGCGGGCACGGCGGGCCGGGCGGGGTGCGCCGACCCGTCCCCGCCGCGCCGGACTCCGCCGAACACCGGCGAAGGGATCACCGCCAACGGAAGGGCACCCCGACCGCGTGGTCGCCGCACCCCGCCCGGCCCGCCGTGCCCGCCCCCAGCGTCATCTGGCGGGCTTCTTGTTCGCGACGTACCCGGCGATGACCTCGTTCATCGTCTGCCGCGCGTGCCCGATGCCCTCCTCGCACACGGCCAGGTCGATGGTGCTCACCCCGCGCGCCGAGGCCACCCGCTCGATCTCCTCGCGCGTCATGTCCCGCATGAAGCCGGCCGGGACCCGGTTGAGCCGGGCCACCGCCTCCTCGGTCCAGGTGAAGGCGGAGGCGCTCTCGGCCGGGGCCTGGGCCGGCTCGAACTTCGTCCGGACCAGCAGGGTGTCCCACCCGGCGCCGAGCTTGTCGCGCCCCACCGTGTCCTCGATCACCGGCATGGCCACCGCCAGCGTGATGACGGGGATCTTCCGGGAGCGGGCGTACTTCTCGACCCGGGCCTTGGCCCGGCGGCGCAGGTAGGCGTCGCTGACCTCGCGCAGGGCGTCGCGGGCGTCGGCCGACCACTTGACCTGCACGCCCGGCAGCGACTCCTCGGTCTCGGCGCCCCCCTCCTCGGCCGCGATGGCCTCCACGACCTGGCGCGAGATGACCTGGAACCGGTCGGCGCCGGCCCGGCACACCGGGCAGGTGACGACCGGGTTCGGTCCCTTGACGGTGTAGCCGCACACGGAGCAGATGGCCGTGGCGGGCTGGCCCTCGCTGCGGAGCGTGGCCACCGCGACGTCCTCGGCCAGCAGCTGCATCTTCTCGGCCAGGCGCGTGGGCATGAAGATGGCCATGGCCTCGTCGATGACCTTGTTGGTGATCACCGTGTGGCCCTGCTCGATGGCGTAGCGGAGCAGGGCGGTGCGGGCCACGCCCCGGACCTGGGGCGGCACGCGCTCCATCCGGGCCTCGGCCTCCTCGGTCCAGGCGATGATCTCCTCGGCCTTGACGTCCAGCGGCGGGTAGAACTTGCCGCCGGTCAGGAGCACGTTGCAGGGCGCCAGCCGGAGGAGGTTCTCGGTGTTGGAGCCCAGATCCACCTCGTGCTCGTCGGAGTGCACGCCGATCCGGCCCAGGATCAGGAGCCAGGGCTGCTCCTTGCGGCAGAAGGCGAGCACCTTCTCGAAGCACTTGCCGTCCAGCAGCGTGATGGCCAGGTCCACCCCGTCCCCGGCCGCCAGCTTGCGGCCGATCTCCAGGTGCGACTGGTAGATCTTGGCCAGGCCGGTGTCGATGATCTCCTCGTGCAGCTGCTCCTGCTCCTTGAAGCGGAAGACCTTGCTGGCCTTCTCGCTGAGCACCCCCACGATGCCGTTGAACATCGCGTAGTGCAGGTAGGGGTCGTAGACGGCGATGGCGTGCAGCGGCCGGCCGAGCGCCTTGCCGAGCGCGATGCCGATCTTCAGCCCCTGGAAGGACTGCGGGGAGCCGTCCAGCCCCACCACGATGGCCCCCTGCTGGTCGCGGAGCGGGTCATGGTTGCGGACGACCAGGGTGTCGGTCGTCACCTTGCGCACGAAGCGCTCGGTCACCGACCCCAGCTGGCTGTCCTTCACGGCGCCCATGCCGAGGGCGCCCATGACCACCAGGTCGTAGTCGGAGGCCAGGGCGTCCTCCACCAGCACCTTGTAGTGCTTGCCGTCGAACATCTTCCGCGCGAAGGCCAGGCCGGCCGCCTCGGCCTTGCGGGCCATGACGTCCAGGTAGGACTCGGAGATCAGCTGCAGCCCCATGGCGATCAGCGAGTCGTGGATCTTGCGCTGGCGCTCCAGCTCCTGCTCGTCCCGGTACTCCTCGGGCAGCGTGTACTCCATCTGCTTGAAGCGATAGTCGTGCAGCCGGGCGGCGTAGACGTGGGAGCCGGTCAGGCGCGCGCCGAAGGCGCGGCCGAGCTCGACAGCGAGGTCGATCGCCCGGTTGGAGTGCTCCGAGTTGTCGACCGGAACGTAGATGTGCCTGTACATGCGTCCTCCCTGTCCGCTAGCGCAGCTCGAAATCGACCGTCGCCGTCCCGCGGGGCGCGATCGTGATCTCCCTGGTCGCCGTCGGCGGCTCCTCGTACGCCGGGCGCCCGTCCTTGTCCATGCCCCGGACCCGGAAGCCCTCGTGCCACATGGTGACCCGGTAGCTGCCGGGCGGGATGCCGTCGATGCGGTAGCCGCCCCGCTCGTCCGTCACGGCCACGTAGGGGCTGTCGTGGACGATCAGCCAGGCCGACATGTGGGGGTGCGCGTCGCAGAGGATGCGGACGACGCCCGGGCGGGTCAGCCGCTTGCTGATGTCGACCACCTGGTGACGGCGGGGCAGCGCCAGGTTGAAGACGGTGATCCGGCCCAGGAGGCCGTGCGTGTTGTGCAGGATGGGGTCGGAGTTGCGCACCCGCACCCGGCCCCCGACCGCGGTGGCCGCCACGTGGGGGGCGAAGAGGCAGCCGCTGTTGTCCAGCACCACCTCGGCCCCGGCGCGCTTGCCGCGGCCGATGCCCTCCAGCATGACCACGCTGCCCTTCACGCCGCCCCCGGCGCCGAGCACGAGCGCCTCCGAGGGCACCCGCTCGCCGCAGACGTCGCGGTTCTTGTTCACCCGCAGCGGCTCCAGGGCCGGGGGCGGGCCGGCGAAGGTCACTCTCCCCGTCAGCACCCCGCCGTCGGGGACCTCGACCTCCTCGTACGCCGCCCGCGCCGGCGCGGCGAGCGACAGCCCGAGCGCGAGGAGCGCGATGGCGGCCACGGCCCTCGGGCGCGGGGGGGACGCCTCGTCCGCCCCGATGCGGTCGGTGCTGTCACGGCCGCGCGTTGTCCGCCGCCGGCTCACAACTCCGGGTTCACGAAGAACTCCAGCGCCAGCCAGAGGCTGCGGCTGTAGCGGAAGAACCACAGGGGGAACACCAGCAGGAACGGCACCCAGACCGCGAACTGCCACGCCGTGGGCAGGTCCAGCCAGGCCCGCAGCAGGAAGTAGCCCCCGACGGCCGTCACCGCCGTGACGCCGTAGTTGATGTAGATGGCGCCGACGAAGTAGCCGGGCGCCCGCTCGAAGCGCAGCCCGCAGAGCCGGCAGGCCGGCTCCATCCGGAACCAGTCGCGGAACAGCGGCGTGCCGCCGCAGCGCGGACAGCGCAGCCTCAGCGCCCGCTGCGCCACCCTGCGCGCCCGGCCCTCCCGAGGTTCGAGCGGCACGCGCCACGGTCAGTGCTGGGAGGACGCGGCCGCAGGCTTCGTCTGCTCGGTCTTGCGGGCGACGGCGAAGCCGTCGGGGAGGAGCAGGAAGATGAGCAGCGTGGCGATGGCCAGCGGGGTGACCGCGATCAGGCCCAGCGTGCGGACCTCGAAGCGCAGGTGCATGAAGTACAGCGCCACCAGGGCCGCCTTGCCCACGGCCAGGGCCACCAGCAGGGCGCCGATGGTGAACTTGCCGAAGGGCGTGAAGATCACGCCCAGCTCGATGACCGTCAGGATGGCCAGCCACCAGAAGACCGCCATGTAGTTGGGATGCTTGTGCGCCGTGGTCGTCATCGTGGCCATGCGCCAGGTCCCCCTACAGCAGGTACATGAAGGTGAACACCATGATCCAGACCAGATCCACGAAGTGCCAGTAGAGCCCGGCGATCTCGACCGCGTTGTAGCTGGCGGTGGGGTCCGGCCGGTTGGTGACGTAGCGGATCATCGAGAGCAGGTAGAGGACGCCTCCCGTGACGTGCAGGCCGTGGAAGCCCGTGACGATGAAGAAGGAGGTGCCGAAGAGCGAAGCCCCCCACGGGTTGCCGTCGATGTGCAGGCCCTCGTGGATGAGCTTGGACCACTCGTAGGCCTGCAGGCCCACGAAGATCGTGCCGCCCAGGGCGGTGTAGAACAGGAACTGCCGGGCCCGGATGCGGTCGCCCTTGCCGAGCCACTCCAGCGCCTTGACCATGGTCACGCTGGAGCAGATGAGCAGGAAGGTCATGGCCGCCGTCAGGTTGATGCCCAGGACGTCGTAGGGCTTCGGCCAGTCGGCGCTGGTGGCCCGCATGGCGCCGTAGGCCGCCAGCAGCGTGCCGAAGCCGACGGCGTCGCCGGCCAGGAAGATCCACATCCCGAGCTTGCCCCAGCTCTCGGGGGTGAGCGGCGTCTCCGCCGGCTCCACCGCGGCATGCGCAGAAGCCTGGGTCATGTCGTCTCCTTCGAGAGGGTGATGAGGTCGCGCGCCGGCGGCGCGCTCCGGCGACGGTGCTGGAGGGCCAGGACGCCGGCGATGACGCTGGCCACCGCGAACGGCATCAGGAGCAGACCCCAGAAGGCCCAGTTGAAGGTGCGGTCGCCGTAGGGCAGCGAGATGCACGAGGGACAGGCCGCGGCCGCCTCGGGCAGCAGGAGCAGCAGGCCGGTCCCCAGGGCGGTCAGCCGGGCCATCACAGCAGGTACACCGACACGTAGAGCACGGGCCACAGGGCGACCACGAAGTGCCAGTAGAGGGCGCAGGCCCGCAGGGCCGCCGGC